>JAGAHK010000208.1 GCA_017627115.1 Bacillota bacterium
ATACCGGTATAACCCGCAAAAAATTTATATCCCGCTTCAAGGATCAGTTCCTTTGGAATTCCCGTTGACAGCTCGATTATTTCGGAAGAGTTCTGCGGTGCAGAGATCATATCTCTGAAAATCCCCGCCAGATCCCAAATAGGTGCACCCACGGTAACTTCGGGCATATCTATAAGCAGAAGTTCGCCGTCCTGTATCATAATATTTCCGGGGTGAAGATCGCCGTGTATAAGAGAATCGCTGTCGGGCATTTCGTCTATAAGGCTGTCTAAAAGTTCCATTTCTTCGGGAGTACACCATTTTTCAAGTTTCGGTACTCTCTCATGCAAAACCGTTTTTATGTTTGTAAAAACACCTTTTTCGATTTTTGCTGTATGGAGTTCTTTTGCAAGAGCAACATATTTTTTGATATATTCATCCATTTTTTCGGGATTATTCTTCATGGCATGACCCAAAGTGTCGGATTTGAGCATTTCAAACACAATACCGTAGCTGTCGCCGCATTTTACAACATCATAAGCAATAACACAGGGAACGCCGTTTACCAACGCATTTTTGGCAAACTCACGTTCTTTTTCTATTGCCGCAAGACTTACATTCGGTCTGTAAACCTTGACTATTGTATCCGCATCAAGTCTGTAAACGGTACCGTTGCCGCCCTGTCCTATTATCTCACAGCCTTTTACGTCAATCTCTCTTATTGCCTTTTTTACCTCAAGGATATTGTCAAAGCCCGTAACGCCGAAAATATCATAAACATCGGATGAAACATTTATAATGCTGACTTTGCCCTTTGTGCCTTTTTTCAGTTTCAAAAGAACACGCAGTCCCGCACTTGATATATATTCAAGTTCACCTGCATCTAGTGTAATATCACCGTAATTCTCACCTGCCGCCGATAATAATTGTTTTTCAAACTCCGCCGCATTGTTGGAATCTATTTTGCCGTTTATTTTAATTGTATTATCATTTTTTGTTACCATTATTTATTCTCTCCTATGTCTCTATACTGTCAGTTTGTGAAATACTCATCCACATTGCCGAGAAGTTTCTTATACTCTTCTATATTAGGCAAAAGTTCCTTTTTAGCAGCATCAATTATCATTTTTTTGTACTGAGCCGGCATTTGCGAATGTTTTGCCGCTGTTACCGTATTTCGCAAAGTTCCTATGATATAAGCAATTTTGTTTATCTTTATCAGCTCGGTTTCGCTTTTCGGCTCAAAGTAGACCTTTATCAAGTCATCCCATATAGCATTAAGCATATCATTATTTTCGGGAACAAACCCAAGTATAGTCTTTAATCCGAAATCCCGTCCCTGCGAGTTCGGCATAAGCCTATAATGCCAACAAAGGGTGCCTATATCGAAAACAGGATGGCCTATGCCTGCATCTGCCATATCAATAAGTATCAATTCTCCGTCCTGAACCATAACATTGCCGATATGGGCATCGCAGTGAACAAATGTATCTCTGTCGGGTATAACATCAATAAGTCCGCACAACGCATCCATTTCCTCCTGCGTGAAGAACGTACTG
>JAGAHK010000209.1 GCA_017627115.1 Bacillota bacterium
AGATCCAAAACGCTGGGGCAAGCCTTTCAGCGCACTTTTAGGCGGTCTGTATGCACAGATGAAACTCGGCACGGCTTCTATAGGCGGCAAGGACAGTATGTCGGGTACATTTAAAGACCTTGATGTACCGCCTACACTTGTTTCCTTTGCGGTCGATGTAACAAAATTCGATAATGTTATCTCACCCGAATTCAAGAAAACGAACACAAGTATAGTTAAGCTTATAACAAAATTTGATGAAAATGATCTGCCCGATTTTGACGAACTCACAAAGAATTTTGACAAGGTCAGCGAACTTATAAAGGACAAGAAAGTTATTTCCGCTGCGACAATAGGCTTTGGCGGTACGGCTGCCGCAATAAGCAAGATGAGTTTCGGCAATGATATAGGTGCAGCTGTAAATGATGACGATCTTTACGATACTCATTACGGTTCATTTATTCTTGAAGTTGACGGCGATGCAGATACATTATTCGGCGGATATAACTATAAGGTCATCGGCAGCACAAAAGAAAACGGCAATATCACTGTAAACAATACGGATATTTCTATTGAAGAAGCTAAAGAAGCATGGTTTAAACCGCTTGAAAAGGTATTCCCGACAAATTATTACAAGCCTTTTGATAAGAAAGACCTTTCCGTTAAGCCTTTCAATATAATTGAAAAGCGTACAAGCAGTTTAAGTCTTGCAGCGCCGAGAGTGCTTATGCCCGTATTCCCCGGCACAAACTGTGAATACGATACACTTCGTGCTTTTGAGCGTGCAGGTGCAGATGCAAAAACACTTGTCATCAGCAACCTCAAAAACAGCTGGCTTGAAGAAAGTATCGACAAAATGGCGGAAATGATAAGAAACTCACAGATCATTATGATACCGGGAGGTTTCAGTGCAGGTGACGAGCCCGAGGGCAGCGGTAAATTTATTGCGGCCGTATTCAGAAATCCCAAGATAAAAGAAGCCGTTACCGACCTGCTTCAGAACCGTGACGGTCTTATGCTGGGTATATGCAATGGTTTCCAGGCTCTTATCAAGCTTGGTCTTGTGCCTTACGGTGAAATAAGGGATATGGAAGATGACAGCCCTACCCTTACATTCAACACCATCGGCAGACATATCAGCTGTATGGCAAACACAAAGATAATCTCCAATAAGTCACCCTGGCTTTGGGGAACAAATGCAGGTGATATACATACAGTTGCATTCTCACACGGTGAAGGTCGTTTCGCGGCAAGTGAGGAAGTTATCAAAAAGCTTGCAGAAAATAACCAGATAGCTACACAGTATGTTGATTTCAACGGTGACCCGACATACGACATCAAGTACAACCCCAACGGTTCGGTATACGCTATCGAGGGCATAACAAGCCCCGATGGCCGTGTGTTGGGCAAAATGGGTCACTCCGAGCGTTTAAGCAACGGTACTTTCAAAAACATCGTTGGTACGACAGACCAGTGGATCTATAAATCAGGCGTTAATTATTATAAGTAAAAAGAGTGAGTTCCTTTCGGAACATCACCCGCGTAATTATAAACGGGCTGCCGCAATATCAGAATTGCAGCAGCCCGTTAAAATTACATTTATTAGTTTTTCTCATAATGCTTTTCAAAAAATTCATTTACAGGTATAGGTTTTGAATAATAATATCCCTGCAAACTGCCGACCGAATATTTCTGTAAAAAGTCACGCATTTCGGCAGTTTCAACACCCTCAACGCAAACTTCGGCGGAAAAAGCGTGTGCAAGATCAGAAATAAACTTGACTGTGTTCTGATCGGAAGCACTTTTTTCGACATTTTTAACATACTCTCTGTCGATCTTTATAACATCTACAGGAAGTTCGCGCAAAATACCAAGCGACGCAAAGCCTGTACCGAAATCATCAAGCGCTATTTTTACACCTTTTTCGCGTATAATAGAAACCATACTTTTTAGCATATTCATATCAAGCAAGCGGCAGCGTTCGGTAATTTCAAGACAAAGATTTTCGGCGGGATAGCCCGTTTCATCCATTATACTGAAAAGCTCCGATACAAAATCTCTCTTCTCAAGCTGTGCATATGAAAGATTGACATTCATAATAAAGTCGGGATATTTTTTCAGAAGGTCTTTGCCGTCATTCATAGCCTGTCTTAGTATCCAACGGCCGAGTTCGGGGAATATGGTATCCTGCTCGAGTACAGGAATAAACTGTATAGGCGAAACAATGCCATATTCTTCATTTTTCCAGCGGATAAGAGCTTCCATACCCTTTAATTCTTCCGTTTTGGCATTGACTATGGGCTGATAGCAAAGATAAAAACCCTTGCAGTCATCGGCTATACTGTTTCTGATAATATTTATCTTTTCAACAAGCTGCCTGCCGTCATCCGTCAAAGAATTGCTGAATACTGTAAAATCACCCAGATGTTTATTCTTTGATTCGTAATAAGCATATTTAAGGCATGAATATACAGTCTCGCTTTTTATCTCAAACTTATCAAGCACAACCGCGCCTGCGTTAAGCGAAAGAGTGACCCTCTCGCCGTTTACAAAAAAGTTTCTCACAAGAGTTTTGCGAAGATCCTCATACTGCTTTTTAAAAGTTTCAATATCAGTGTCATTTGAAATAAGCGCAAATTTTGTACCGTCCATTCTGTAAAGCAGTCCCTGATTTGCAAATACGCTTTGCAGCAGATTGCCGAGTCTGCACAAAACATCATTTCCGAAAGTAAAGCCGTAAAGGTCGTTTACTCTTGAAAAGCTGCTCAGACCAAACAAAATAACTGTTTTTGTCTCTTTTTTCCACGATGCCGAGTTGACATCATCCAAAAAGCCGTAAAGACTTCTTAAACCTGTTAAATTGTCTATGTAGCTGAATAAGCCGTGGTTTTTTATAGCACCGCCAAAATACGCAGGCTCACCGTTATCATCTTTAAGGACTATACCGCGGCAGGTACACATAGTATAATTGCCGTTGCGTGCCTTTGCTCTGTACTGCATATCATGACCGCTTTTTTTGCCCGAAAAAATGTCTTCAATGCTCTTATGATAAGAGTCCCTGTCTTCGGGATGAATATGTTCTTCCCATATCTGCCCTGCGTTTTCCATATATTCTTCGGGCAGGTCAAAATAATCCACCGCGTTTTTTGACCACCTGGAATAATCCTCTTTCATATCACAAAGATATACATAATTGCCTTCAGCTATTATAGACAAAACCTCAAAAAGACTGTCCAATTTTGCAAGTCTTTTTTTATCCATAAAAATCGCCCCTGTCTGTTGTTAAATAATAACGACCTTATTCTTGCCGCTGCCCTTTGCCTCGTATAAAGCATTATCCACACGTATAAACAAGGCATCGGCATCATCGTTTTCTTTCATTTGTGTAACACCTATGCTGACCGTCCTGCATCCTGCAAGCCGAAATTCGGTCTTGCTGAATTTTACCCTTAGTTCTTCGGCAATTTCGGCAGCTTTTTCAATGTTTTCTCCGGACAGAAGCATCATAAATTCTTCTCCGCCCCATCTGCCTGCTTTATATCCTCTGATATTATACTCTTTCAGCAGTTTTGAAAGACCGATGATAACATTGTCGCCTTCCTGATGTCCGTAAACATCATTGACTTGTTTGAAATTGTCTATATCCAGCATAATAAGTGAAAAATTATGTTTTTTCTCAAGTGCGGAAGTGATACGGCGCTGTATTTCAACACGGTTGTATAATTTGGTAAGACCGTCTGTTATTGCTATAGTTTCAAGCTTTCTGTTAGCTTCTTCAAGTTCTTGTGTGGCTGCTTCAATAAAAGTTGCAAGCCTGTTTATCATTGAGACCTTGCCCGAAAAATGCTCACTTGCAATAACGGGACTTATTTTGTTCTCTACGGGTTCACCCTCGCGCATAGCTGCAATAACAAGGGTAACATTATGCTGATTTACATAACCGTCCGTTCTTAAAAACTCTCCCGATGTATAAAAGCCCGATGTCGGCGCAAGGCTCTGAAATGGCATAGTTTCCTTGCTTATTTCCTCAACGCCCCAAAATGTTCTTCTTGCGGCACATGAAAACACCCTTATGACCTCGGGTGAAAAATCCGCCATTTTCTGTGCGCCCCTGTGAACACTTTCAAGTATAGTCCAGGGGTCACCGTAAGCTATCCTTGCACTTACGTTTTCATCCATATCCGAAGTCATGGTAAGTGAACCGTCATCATTGGCCGAAATAGGCGCACGCAGGATGTTTATGCCGTTATGTTCATAAAAAAACGGGAACTCCAAAGTGTTGC
>JAGAHK010000210.1 GCA_017627115.1 Bacillota bacterium
CATGCTGCAGGGCTTCTCCCATACCGTAACCGGTCATACTTTTCATATTATTACCTCTTTCACGACCAAAAAATCATTTACAAAAATAAGTTTGTGCTTGCCCTTTATCATCTTTCGGCATTTTTACAAACCTATTCATTGTTTATTATACTACAACACGGAATAAAATGCAAGAATATTAAGGTTTTTTTCATAAATCGTATAAAAAACGATCAATAAAAAAAATTTAATAAAGGCAAAAAAATTCTTGATTTTTTATAAAAAAGGGTCTAAAATGATATAAAGCAAAACCTATAAGGAGGGTATAAAATGATTGAAAAAGCAATAATCAAAATTGTGGATAAACAGGATCTGACATACGACGAAGCTTACGAGGTAATGAGCGAGATAATGTCAGGCAAGACATCGGCAACGCAGAACGCCGCTTTTCTGGCTGCGCTTTCCACAAAATCCACGAAAGCCGAAACCATTGAGGAAATTGCGGGCTGTGCCGCAGCCATGCGCGATTCGGCTACAAAATTTGAAAATGACGACGATCTTCTGGAGATAGTAGGAACAGGCGGCGACAATGCACACAGTTTCAATATCTCCACCACTTCGGCAATGGTCATTGCCGCTTCGGGCATAAAGGTCGCAAAGCACGGCAACCGTGCGGCTTCTTCATTATGTGGCACAGCAGACTGCCTTGAAGCTTTGGGTGTAAATATCTCGCTTGAACCCGAGAAATGCCGCGAGCTGCTTGACAAAGTCGGTTTCTGTTTCTTTTTTGCACAGAAATATCACACTTCAATGAAATATGTAGGCGCTATCAGAAAAGAACTCGGTATCAGAACGGTATTCAATATTCTCGGTCCTCTCACCAATCCCGCAAGCCCAAAGCGCTTTTTGCTTGGCGTTTACGACCCCGCACTTGTTGAGCCTATTGCGCAGGTACTTATAAACCTCGGCGTTGAACGCGGAATGGTAGTACACGGTCTTGACAGGCTTGACGAAATATCCATATCAGCTCCCACACATATCTGCGAATTCAAGGACGGCTGGTTCAAATCCTACGATATAACACCGCAGCAATTCGGTCTTAAAGGCGGTACAAAAAAGGATATAGAAGGCTCGACACCTGCGGATAATGCAGAGATAACACGTTCTATATTAAAAGGCGAAGAAAAAGGTCCCAAACGCGAGACTGTACTGCTCAACGCAGGTGCAGCCCTCTATGTTGGCGGCAAGGCAGAGACTTTTGCAGACGGTGTAAAGCTTGCCGCAGAACTTATAGATTCGGGCAAAGCATATAAAACACTTGAAAAGCTTATTGAGATCTCGAATAATTGATATTGCGTTCCTGTCCGAACGTAACCCGCATAACAAAAAACGGGCTGCCGCACAAAAAAAGATGCGGCAGCCCGTTTTGACTTTAAAAGCTCTTTTTTAAGATAATATCCACATTTCTGCCCTTAATTCCGACAACAACATCATCGGCAAGGTTTGCAATAATGGATTTTTCAAGTTCGTCCCACGATTCCTCGTCCTTTTTCTCTTCCTGCTCCATTGCAAGCTTATACTGGCAAAGAGACCAAGTAGTCGAATAATAATAAGGTTCGGGCACTGTACCCATTGAATAAAAATCATAGTAAGCATCGGGCGGCATTGTCAGATATTCAGCAAACATAGTCTCTGCGGCAATGCGAATTTTGCTCATGATACCCTTTGCTGCGGCATTTTTGCCCGATTTGGATACCGACATAAGCTTTTCCCTGTCTACGGAAAGCATATCATCAAGAAGCACCGATGCGTGTATCTCAAAATTTCTGCCTTCACACTCATACCATACCTCACCGCTGCAATATTCAAGCAGTTCGGGCAACATATCGACAAGTTCCTCTGCAAGCAGGCGCAGTCTTATGCCCTCCTTGGCACTAAGACCGCTGTAATTTGCGCATCTTTCGCTTTCGGCAAGCAAAGCTTCCATATCTGTCATATTCTGCGAAATCTTATATACATCACTTTTCATGTAAAATCTCCTTTTCGGGGAATTATTCGATATTTAAAATATCAACGAAACCTGTTACTTCAAATATTTCCATAACAGCTTCACTTGCACCCTTTACTGTCATTTTGCCCTGCTTGTTCATAGCCTTCTGTGCTGTAAGAAGAACACGCAGACCCGCAGATGAGATATATTCAAGCTCTGTTATATCAAAAACAAGTTCCTTAACGCCATCGATAGCGCTTTTAAGCTCAGCTTCAAGCTGGGGTGCTGTGGATGTGTCAAGACGACCTTCCAAAGCGATATTAAGTTTGTCGTTTTCCTGTGTCTTTGTAATAGTCATGATTTTTTCTTCCTTTCTTGTCTTATCTTATTTATTGGAGGAACGAAAAAGTCGCTCCCTTATTTTTATATTTTATTTTAAAAACATTATAGCATTTTTGAATACATATTGCAAGTATGATATTTTATATTTCTTTTATCAATTTTGACTGCGATAGACCGCTTACGTCAAATTTATCGGTAAATATGCCTGTTGCGCGTACACCTTCGACCAGATGTTTTGCCATATCCTCGGTCATTTTTGTATAGAAGGCGGGCGTAAGAGCATATTTTGCCCTGCCGTATATCTCAGCGAGCTTTTTCGCTTCCTCCACATTTTCCGCACCGAAGTATTCGTGCAGCATCGCATCCCATGCCTTAAGTGCAAGATCATAGTTTATGCCTATATAGCGTTCAACAATTGCCGGATTTGTAAGACCGATATGCACCATTCCGAGAAAGGAGCCGCCGATATCAAAAAACGGATGACCGAAACCGACATCGCCCATATCAATAAATGTCGGTTCATCATTTACAAGCATAATGTTTTTTGCATGATAGTCGCCGTGGAGTATGGTACTCCTTTCTGGCAGTGCCTCATAAATTCTTTTCAGCTTATCTATCTCTGCATCTGTGCAGTATCTGCGCATAAACTCCACTCTCTCGGCATAAAGCTTTGAGATATTGTTGAGCACCTTGGTATCGGCTTGCGTATGATGCAACTCTTTAAGCAGTTTACCCATCATTGTGCCGTATGCTTCGGCTTTGTCGGGATTTTCTTTTATTGTCTGCGCCATAGTCTTTGCATCGAGCATTTCATATACCGCACCGTAACAATCGCCGCATTTTACAACATCATAGGAAATAGCCGTAGGTACACCCGCAACAAACGCCGCCTGTGCAAAATCACGCTCCTCCTGCACCGTTTTGAGAGGAACCCCCGAAGCAAACACCTTGATTATAGTTTCGGGGTCTATACGGTAAACCTTGCCGTTTGCACCTTCGCCGATAACTTCACAGCCCTCGACATCCACATTGCGGAGTCTTTTTTTGAC
>JAGAHK010000211.1 GCA_017627115.1 Bacillota bacterium
CGCTTCTTAACTCTCTTGCAGTTGCTTTTGCATCTTCAAGGATAGTTTCAGCCTGTTCTTTGGCGCGCTTTGTTATCTCATGCTCCGAAGCCAATCTTTCAGCGGTTTCCTCTGCTTCCTTAATAATGTCCTGGCCTTTTTGTCTTGCTTCTTCGATAATTTTCTCGGCATTGTCCGCAATGCGCTGTGACTGCTTTACAACGCTGGGAATATTAAGGCGAATTTCCTCTAATATTTCCGAGATCTGTTCCCTTGAAACAGAGATCTTATTTGAAAAAGGAACAGCCTTACTCTCCTCCAAAATATCGTCAAGTTCATCCAATAAGCTATAGATCATTTTAATATCCTCCTGTTTTTTATTTGCTATTTATATTAAACCAATGTATCTTTCGGTTTTTAACTGTTTTTAAATTTATCATTCATCTGTTTTTGCACTGTTTCGGGTACCATACCTTCAACGCTTTTGCCAAATGAAGCAACTTCTTTTACCATACTTGAGCTGACATACATATAATGTGCGCTGGTAGGTATAAACAATGTTTCTATCTCTTCTGCAAGGCTTCTGTTTGTCAATGCCATCTGAAACTCATATTCAAAGTCCGTAACAGCACGCAGCCCCCTTATAACTATACGGGCATCAACACTCCTTACAAAATCCACCAAAAGCCCCGAAAACGAACGAACCTCAACATTAGGCAGGTTTTGAGTCAACTCTTCAAGCTGCGCCACCCTTTCCTCTATTGTGAAAAGACCGTTTTTTTTCGGATTTATCAGCACCCCGACAATAAGCTTATCCACTATTTTTGCGGCACGTTCGATAACATCGAGATGTCCGTTTGTTGTAGGATCAAAGCTGCCGGGATAAACCGCTATATTCATAAGACCCCTCCCAAGGGGATCATATCCCCAGAAATGTCATTTTTGTTGTTTTATAATCCTTAACACGAAGCAGCTCATAGCCTTCAATTTCAAGCAAAGGCTCGTCCGCTGCCTGCTCGGCTATTATATAGCCGTTTTCATTCATCAGCCCAAGCTGTGCAATTAGTTTTGCGGCATCTGCCGCAAGCGTTGTATTATAAGGCGGATCGAGAAAAACGATATCAAATTTATCGCCCATTGCCTTTATTCTGTTCAAAGCCTGTCTGAAGTCACAATTGAGCACCACTGCCCTGTCATCAAGTCTTGCACGTTTAAGATTATCATTAATAATTTCTATGCTTTTTCTGCTGCTGTCGGCAAAATACGCCTTACGCGCACCCCTTGACAGTGCTTCTATGCCTATGCCTCCGCTGCCGCCGAACAGGTCGAGAAAGCATATATCATAAAGATCGGCTACTATGATATTAAACAGCGATTCCTTGATGCGATCGGTAGTCGGTCTTGTATTCATACCCTCGGGCGCTTTAAGCTTAAGCCCGCGCGCAGAGCCGGAGATCACACGCATATATACCAGCCTTTCTGTTTACATAAGTAAGTTCTTTAAGGATCTTACTCTTATTTATGCAGATATTGTGCAAATGTGCAGTATAAATATACAAATAGATATCATAAACCTATACTACATTCTATTATACAAAATTTTTGAC
>JAGAHK010000212.1 GCA_017627115.1 Bacillota bacterium
CATTACAGACTTGCAAGTGTATCTTTGATGCACGCAGACAAGTCTGCCAATTGGCGAAAAACCTGTTTTTCGCCAGACCGCTGCCGCACTTGCGGTGCCCTTTTTATCCGAAAGAAAAACTGTCCCCCGTTATCACTTCCTCCACGGCATACCGCATTGCATCCATAAGGTGGTTATGCTCGTCGGACGGTATGTTCACATTTCTTCCGTTTTTGTCCTTCTGCCAGCAGTATGAGCTTATCTCCGAAATAAAATCCACACACTTCGGTTTCACTATTATCTCGTAGCCCTGCAAAAAATCTATGCCGTTTGCTATACTGTCCCTGCCCTTTCTTGCGGGTCTTATATGTGTCAGCCCGAGTTCGCGCAGGCGGTCGATGCTTTTCGGCTCGGCACAGTCGGCGCGTATGCGCTCCTTTCTGTAGCCTTTTCTGCATATTTCCGCATATATCTTCTCGTTGCTCATACCTTTTTCGTATATCTCGTCAAAGACATAGAGCTTTTTGTTCTCTGTATCGGCTATGCCGCAGAAAAGTGCGGTCTCGTCATTGGTATACCCGAAATCCAGCCCAAAGACCGCCTTTTTCCCCTTGCCTTTAAGCATTTGCATATCAAAATCCTCCTGCCGCCAGTTTTCGTATACCATACCGTCACTTATGCCCCATTCGCCAAGACCTGCGACCTTGTAGCGGCGCGGATTTTCGACCTTCATTCTCTCAAATATGAGCTTATCCGCCTCGTCTATAAATTCGTTGCAGTGGTAAGTTGTCGTCTTTGCAAGTATTTCCTTGTCCTTGCAGTCGAAAAACCTGCGTTTCAGCCAATGATGCTCGCTCCACGGGTTAAAGGTAAGCGTTATCTGCTTGAAAAGACCGTCGGGCACAGCGCCCCTTATGCTTTCGTCAAGCATATCAAACTCCGCCTCGTCACCTATCTCAAAAGCCTCCTCTATCCACAGCCAGCACAGACAGCCGTGCTTTACGGTGATAGAGGTTATCTTCATACTGTCGTCAAGACCGCGGAAAAATATCCTCTGCCCCGTCGGACGGTAGATAAGCTCCATAGGGCTCAATTTGTAGTCGAACCACTTTTCAAGCCCAAGCCGCCTGATCGCCCAGCAGAGTTCGGTGTAACAGCTGTCTTTGAGCGTGGTATAGTAGCGGCGCACAACAAGCAGGTTCGCCTGCGGATATTTCAAGAGCCTTACTATGAAATTCAGCGCCGTTGTTTTGCTTTTTTTGCTTGCCCGGCTGCCCTTGCACACACGATAGCGGCCTTTGAAATTCCAGAAATCCTCGTAACCGCCGCCGACAGCCGCTTTAAGGCTTAATTCATTTTCCATCGCCGCAGCCCCCTATATCATCATAAAGCACAACGGGCAGCATATCAAGCCCCGAACAGTCGCCGAAACCCTTTAACAGCATTTCCGCGGCTTTCAGGCGCAGCGTGGTAGGTATAGGCCGTTCGATATACTGCATTTCTGTAGTATCCTTGCCTGTTTTTACACTTACAAAATCCCCCTCGACTTCCTTGCCGAGCATTACGCGCGTAAGATAACGCTTTATTCTTCTTTCTTCCGTTTCTTTCATAAAATGCCTCCTTTTCAATACTGTTTTGCAGTTTTTCTCCCCTACAAAGTAGCATATCGAGGCTGACATTTACTGCCAAAAAAGGGGCTGTCGCATTAAGAACATGATAATACTTAATGGTTCAGCCCCTTATATTGTCTA
>JAGAHK010000213.1 GCA_017627115.1 Bacillota bacterium
AAGCATAACAGGCAATGTGGTATTATCGCTGCTCAAAATACTTGCAGGCTTTTTTGCATCCTCAAATGCGATGATAAGCGACGGTATACATTCTCTGTCGGATGTTTTCAGCAGTTTTATAGTGATATTAGGCGTAAAAATGGCTTCAAAGGCCTCCGACAAAGATCATCCCTACGGACACGAACGCTTCGAGTGTGTAGCGGCTATCGTGCTTGCAATGGTACTGACAATAACCGCACTGTTTATCGGCAATACCGCCTTTAAACAGATCATTTCGGGCGCACAGCTTGAAATACCCGGTATTTTGGCGCTTATAGCCGCCGTTGTTTCCATAGTGTGCAAGGAAGCTATGTTCCGTTATACCCGTGTTTACGCACGTTTTTTCGATTCTTCCGCACTTATGGCGGATGCCTGGCATCACCGCAGCGATGCACTCTCTTCCGTAGGCGCACTTGTGGGCATAGCAGGCGCAAGAATGGGCTATCCCGTACTTGATAAGGCGGCAAGCATACTTATCTGCCTTTTTATCTTTAAAGCGGCTTTTGATATATTTACCGATGCGGTATCGAAAATGGTGGACAGTTCATGCAGCGAGGAAACCGAGGAAAAAATAAAAAACTGCGCACTCGAACAGGAGGGTGTTATGGGGGTCGATCTCATACATACCCGTGTTTTCGGCAGTAAGATATATGTTGATATAGAAATAGGCGCAGACAAAAACAAGACCCTTGCCGAGTCCCACGAGACCGCCGAAAAAGTGCATGATGCCATTGAAAAAGAGTTCCCCGATGTAAAACACGTTATGGTGCATGTCAATCCGAAATAATAGTTTGAGTTTCCCATTTAACTCAAATAATTTTTGTAAGTTGTTTTCATAACCCAAGCCACGGTGCATATAATTTATAAAAAAAGACTGTCCTATCGGAGGAAAAAAATGGGAGCAAAGATCTATGTCATAAAACTTAAACAAATTTTGCGCGTACTTATCTCGATAATTGCCGTTGCGGCGATAATCGCTGTGGTCAGCTGTCTTGTTAAAAAAGCCGATAAGCCCACATTCAGCCCCGGTGTATACACAAGCAGCATTATCCTGCATAACTCGCCCGTAAATGTCGAGGTGGAGGTGTCGAAACACGCAATAGAGAATATCCGAATTCTCGACCTGAGCGAAACACAGGCCGTGTTCTATCCGCTTTTTTCAACGGCGGCGGACGATGTTATACAAAAGATACTTGACGAACAAAGCTGCGATATAACCGTAGACGGGGATTTTGCGGTCACGGGCGGCATAATAGCCGATGCGGTGGAAAATGCACTTGAACAGGCAAGGAATTAAAGTAAGCTCAAACACCATATTGGAGTATAACCTGCCCGACAGGGAATCACGGGATAAATATATGGAAAAAAACTGTGAATGTACAATTGTCATAACGTCCGATGATATAGTTGTGACAAAAAAATAGAGGCTTTCGCACAAAACCTCCGACAAAAACCGATTTTTGTCAAGAGGGCGAAAGCCCTTTTTTTATTCGGGAATTTTTGAAATAACCGTTTTATTCATATATCTGAATGCTATTATGCAAAGTGTTATTGACAGACATTCCGCAAGCACGAACGCAAACCACACATTACCCACCTTTTGAGTGAGTGAAAGCAGGAATGCAACGGGCACAAGCACAATAAGCTGTCTTGCAAACGAAACACCCATTGACAGAAAGCCTTTGCCGAGAGCCTGAAACACAGACAGGCTTATTATGCAGAAGCTTGCTATCGGGAAGTGGATGCTGATTATGCGCAGTGCGGGCACACCCATCTGAATAAGGTGTTCGGCATTTTGCTCGTTGGCGAAAAGCATAAGCAGCTTATCGGGAATGAGCTGGAAGACGATAAGACCGATAAGCAGCAGCGTAAAAGCGTACATAATGCTTAATTTTACCGTCTGAAGCATACGTTTTCTCTTGCCTGCGCCGTAGCAGAAAGCCACGATAGGCACCATACCATTGTTCAGACCGAACACGGGCATGAAGATGAAACTCTGGAGTTTAAAGTAGATGCCGAAGATAGCGACTGCGGTGTTTCTTGCCTCGTCCATCGGAAGAGAGGTATCGAGTATCTGCATATGCGAGAGTATGGCATTTATGCCAAGCACCATTACGGAACCGATAGAGCCCATAAGTATGGACGGAACGCCGATATAAAGGATATTGCCCATGCCTTTTTTGTCGGGGCGGATATGGGTTATTGCTTTAAGGTTTATCTCTTTGTTGAATTTAAGGTTAAGTACAAGTGAAAGAGTACCTGCGACACACTGACCTATCACCGTTGCGATAGCCGCACCTGCCATACCGAGACGGGGAAAGCCGAGCAGACCGAATATCATTATCGGGTCAAGGATGATGTTTATTACCGCACCGACCATCTGTGTTATCATTGAATACACCGTTTTGCCCGTTGACTGGAGCATACGCTCAAAGCAGAACTGCGCATACATACCTATACTGCACATACATACTATTTTAAGGTATATAGTACCCTCGTTCACGATAGTCGCTTTATCATTTTGCGATGCCATAAAAGGCGCCGCGCCGAATGCACCGACAAGCAGGAAAAGCAGGAAACAGAAAAGATAGACCGTAATGCCGTTTATTGCGGTACGGTCAACACCGTCCTGATCCTTTGCGCCGAGATTTCTTGAAAGAATGGCGTTCATACCTACGCCAAGACCTGCGCCGCAGGAGATCATAAGACTTTGCAGGGGGAAAACAAGTGCAATGGCAGTGGTACAATCCGAGCTGTACTTTGCCACGAAAATGCTGTCCACAATGTTGTAAAGCGCCTGCACAAGCATTGATACCATCATAGGCACAGCCATTGATATAAGCAGTTTATTTACGGGCATAGTGCCCATTTTATTCTCTTTTGTCATTTCTGCCACAAAAATTACCTCCATATAAAAAAATAAAACATAAAAAAATTATGTATACATCAACATTTTTCGCTCACAAATAGTTATTATACATTGTTTGCCGAAAAGTGTCAATATTGCATAAGCATAAAAAAAACGGCAAATAATGCCGCTTTTTTTAGCAAATTTATAATCGTTTCGATCAATTATTATGCAAGATAGTCCTGTAAAGCTGTCTTTACAGCATCAAATTCGCTCTCGTTGTGAACATTGAGCTGGATAGCATTGCTCACATCAAGGCTGAAAATACCCATGATAGACTTTGCATC
>JAGAHK010000214.1 GCA_017627115.1 Bacillota bacterium
ACAGCATTGATACAGAAAAAAAATGCGGATGACCTTGATTTTTCAAGCGTTTTCTTTTTCAATCTTGCACTTTGTATTGCTATGTATCTTGCATTGTTTTTTGCCGCACCGCTGATTTCCGCGTTTTATAAAATGCCCGACCTCACTGCGATAATTCGCGTTCTCGGTCTGGTCATAGTTTTTTCGGGGGTAAAAAATGTACAGCAGGCATATGTATCGCGCAATCTGCTGTTTAAAAAATTTTTCTTTTCCACCCTGACGGGCACCGTTGCAGCCGCGGTCATAGGCATATACATGGCATATTCGGGATACGGCGTTTGGGCTATTGTTTTTCAAATGCTGGTCAACACGGCGGTGGACACGATTATCCTTTGGATAATTGTCAAATGGCGCCCTAAAATGATGTTTTCACTGCAAAGGCTGAAAGGGCTGTATTCATACGGCTGGAAACTGCTGGTCTCCGCACTTATCGACACGGGTTTCAACAAACTCCAGCAAATGATCATCGGCAAAGTTTATACCAAAAGCAGTCTTGCATTCTACAACCAAGGCGAGCAGTACCCGCTGGCAATTGTAAGCAATATCAATGCTTCTATCGACAGTGTTCTGCTACCCGTAATGTCAAAAGCGCAGGATGACCCGAATGCTGTAAAAAACATGACAAGAAGAGCCATAAAAACAAGCACATACATCATAATGCCCTGCATGGTTGGGCTTGGCGTGTGTTCGGAACCGTTAATAAGCCTGCTGCTTACCGATAAATGGCTGCCGTGTGTGTTCTTTTTAAGGGTATTTTGTTTTTCATACGCATTTTGGCCTATCCACACGGCAAACCTGAATGCAATAAATGCCCTGGGCAGAAGCGACCTGTTTCTTAAACTTGAAATAATAAAAAAGATAGTCGTTCTTTTAGCAACACTGTCCACAATGTTTATCAGTGTTAAAGCTATGGCGTGCAGTGTGTTGGCCACATCGATATTGGGTCAGATGATCAATTCATGGCCAAACAAGAAACTTATGGATTACAGTTATTTTGAACAAGTAAAAGATATGCTTCCGCAGATATGTCTATCTCTAATAATGGGTATTTTGGTGTATTGTGTGCAGTTTATCGGCCTTGACGATATATTTACACTCTTGATACAAATACCAACAGGTATATTGATATATTGGCTGTTATCCAAACTGCTACATATCGACAGCTACGAATTTCTTATTGATAGCGTTAAGGGCTTGCTTAATAAAAAAGGGGGCGACATTTAATTATGAAACGATTGATGATACTTGGGGGTTCAAGATATGCTATCCCCGTGATAGAAGCCGCGCACAAGCTCGGCTGTTATGTTATAACCTGCGATTACTTACCCGATAATATCGCGCATAAACACTCTGATGAATATGTTAATGTGAGTATAATCGAAAAAGAAAAGGTATTGGAAGCCGCAAGGGAATTAAAGATAGACGGCATTGTGTCCTTTGCCTGCGACCCCGGTGTCGTATCGGCGGCATATGTTGCGGAAAAAATGGGACTGCCGTTTCAGTGTTCATATGATGCAGCGTGTATTTTGCAGGATAAAGGCAAGTTTCGCCGCTTTTTGACCGATAACGGTTTCAACTGCCCGAAAGCAAAAAGGTATGAGGACAAGGAAACGCCGCTGAAAGATGCCGACTTCTTTACATGGCCCGTAATTGTGAAACCTACCGATTCGGCAGGCAGTAAGGGCGTCACAAAGGTCGATAAGCCGGAAGATTTGCCCGAAGCAATATCCGTTGCCCTAGGCGGTGCGCACAACGGCGCATTTATAATCGAAGATTTTCTGACATTTGAAGGTTATCATTCAAGCACAGACCCCTTTACCGTTGACGGAGAATTGAAATTTATAACCTATTCCGATCAGTTATTTGACCCCGAGGCGGATAACCCATATACACCCGCATATATAATCTGGCCATCAACAATGAAAGAAACATACCAAAACGAGCTGACTTCCGAAATACAAAGGCTGATGAAACTTCTCGGAATGAAAACGGGTATTTACAATATAGAAACCTGCGTAGCCAACGGCAAACCATATATTATGGAAGTTTCCCCGCGAGGCGGCGGCTGCAAGATCGCCGAACTTCAAACCCTCGCTTATGGGGTGGATCTTATAGAAGCCGAAGTCAGAAAAGCGGTAGGGCTTCCCGTTAACGATATAAAACAGACCGAATGTCAAGGACACTGGTGCGAAATGATAGTTCACGCAAGACCCGGACAAAGCGGAATACTGAAATCGGTAAAGGTTGACCCCTGTATAGCGGATAATAATCTTAAAGTCGTTGATCTGACAGCTGAAGAGGGCGATTATGTCAAACCGTTCACGGGTGCAAATATGGCGCTTGGGGATATGTTTTTCCGCTTTGACTCCCGCGAAGAAATGGACAAGGTAATGGCACAACAATACGAATGGCTTCATATCGAGCTTGAATCCACGGAGCGGACAGACTGAAACAGACGAAAATTTTAACAAGGGCGTGATCATATGAAAGAAATAGGCGGATATATTGAATATGAATACAATCACGGCAAAATGCTTCACGAAGATGCCATTAAGTTAAATTGCGGAAGAAGAGCGTTTTCATATCTTATCAAAAGCAGAAATATAAAAAAAATATGGATGCCCCGCTTTACCTGCAGTTCTGTAATAGAGCCTTGCATAAAAGAAAAAATCGAATATCAGCTTTAGTCCGTAGGTATCGATTTTCTTCCCAATGATACTGCGATATCATCCGAAGATTGGGTCTATATCATAAATTACTATGGACAGATAACAAACGATAAAATTATAGTTTTAAAAAAGAAATATCCCAAGTTGATAATAGACAACACGCAGGCATATTTCCAAATGCCCGTTAACGGCGTTGATACATTTTACACCTGCCGCAAATTCTTTGGGGTCACGGACGGCGCAGTTTTATACACCGCGTCCGCTGTTGATACCGAATTGGATATTGATGAATCTTACACACGTATGACCTATATTTTAGGACGCTTTGAGCGCAGCGCA
>JAGAHK010000215.1 GCA_017627115.1 Bacillota bacterium
AGACCTTTTCTCCCATATTTACGGTTCGTTTTGCAAGTTCTTCCCAATTTTTGCCGTCTTTTGATGTATACGAGATAAAAGTATTGCCTTCACGTCTTAATTTAAGGTAATATCCCAAAAATTCGCCTTTATCCTTGAATGGTATATCATTTTTAAGAGGAACGCCTGATTTTTCCGCTGCATCCAAAGAGTCAAGGTTTTCCGCAAGCTTGTCTATGCTGCCGCCCGTTGTATTTCTGCTGCACATATAGATTCCGAAAGCATTTCTGTAATATGTTGTGGATTTGCCTGTTTCGGGATCGTTTTCTTTCCACTCATACGGCTTTGTATGCGAAAGACCTACAGCTGCCGTCATAGCATCGCTGTTAAGGCTGTCTCTTATCATAAGGCCCGAGAAAGCGTGGTTATCCACTGCTGTTATACTGTCAACTTTTGCGCTTATCTCACCATCACCTATAAGGGGCCTGTACATATAATTGCAGCTGTCATTGTTTTCAATAAGTTTACCGCTGCCTTTCACGGTATAAACACCGTTTTCAAAAGAAGCGTTGCCTTCTACGCCCGGCTTGCCTATATCTTTATCGGACCAGTCTTTTAAATTATATGTATTTATATGAACTGCACTTGCATCCGACTGTGTTTCAAGACCGTAAATATTAACAGCCTTTGCGCTGATATAATATGTTCCGTCTGCCAAACCTCTCAATTCAGCCTCAAAAGGAGCTTGTGTATCAACGGCAAATTCTTTGTTTCCGTTATAGAAATGTACTTCTTTCACAAGATCGTCAGTCTCGGCAGTAACTTTAACTGTGCTTCCGAGTGAATATATCGAATTGTTTGCCGGTTCAGCAAGCTTTATCGAGGAATTCTCGGGAGCATAGTCCATACTTACAAGAGAGTTGAGATAATTCTCAATATTTGTGTAACCGCTGCCGTCAAGCGAGTAGAACGCACTGTCTTTGGAATTTGTCGGATCAAGACCGTTCAATACTTCCCACGCATCCGCTATACCATCAAGATCCTTATCAAAATCATCGGGACGGTGTATTTCTTCCGTAAAAGGAAGACCGCCGACCTGATCGTCAAGGTTTGTAAAGCTGCCTGTGTTATTCTTTACCTCTGCAAGTATTCTTGCATCAAGTGCATCACGTTTTGGGTAAACAGCACCTGCGTATGCAATAACTTTTTTGTACGCTGTCTGCGGAGTGTCTGTTTTGATGTGCTTTGTGCCTTCCATTTCAAACTCTTTATCCGATATAACAGTAAAAGGTTTGCTGTCTTCGGAAATATATATTCCGAGGCTGTTGTCCGCACTTGCTTCGGGAGAACCCTCAATATAGTTTCCGTAAACATAAAATCCGCCTGGCTTGTTCTTTTCGCCGCAGTCGATTATTCTGTCTTTTACATCATCGCGCGTACCGGGACCTGGTTTTGCATAATTATATACATAGTTTGTATTGGCGCGGCCACCGCCGTAACAGGTGTTGAACCCCCAATTATATATAACATTGTTTCTTATATCGCAGTTTGCTATATGGTCGTTGTCATCGGCTTCGGGTGTACCGCCGCCTATACGCGGATTTCTTGATGTATGATTTGCAATAAGATTATGATGATATGTTGTGTTTACGCCGCCCCAGATAGCACCATAACCGTGACGACCCTTTGTATGACCTGACATTGCAAGACTTTCCGCTATTATCGACCATTGCACTGTCATATTTTCGGCACGGTAGAGCGACATTGTTTCATCGGTGGACCAGGAAGCGGAGATATGATCCACTATCATATTTTTCATGCCCCTGCCCCATATAGCATCCATTGAGTCGCCTTTATGCACATTTTTCGCACCGGGACGGAAGCGCATATAACGCAGTATCATATTTTCTGCAAGGCTGAGATTTGTCTCGTAGCCGTAAACCGTCACGCCGTTGCCCGGTGCGCTCTGTCCTGCAACAGTCACATTTTTGCCGTGAAAACGTAAAGGTGCTTTAAGCTCGATCACGCCCGAAACATTAAAAACTATCGTTCTGTTATCACTGCTCAAAGCATCGCGCAAAGAGCCTTTGACGGGCTGATCTACAGACGGGTCGTAGTCCTCAAGTGTAGTCACAACATAGACTTCGCAGCCGCGGCCGCCCGTAGCATACATACCGCCGCCCTCAGCCCCCGGAAAAGCGGGGATCTTTGTTTCGGCATTTACCGCCGAAATGCTGCCAAGAATCATCATTGCAGCCAAAGAAAGTGAAATAAGACGTTTTTTCATAAGAATACCTCCTTTTATCCCTTTTAAAGTTGCCCTTAATTATATTTAAAATATTTAACAATAACACTGCCCGTACTGCCCGTACAGTATATGCCGTGTTTAACACCCACCCATCTGCCTGCTTTGGCAGTGAACGAAACAGCTTTTGTATACTCTTTGCCGTCAAGACTGTAATACAGTTCGCTATTCCATAAAGGCACATTGTTCTCATCTTTGCCTATGGGCTTTACAGTGTTTTTAAAGTATACCCGTTCGGTCTTTATGTTTTCCTCTATAACAGTATTTTTCTCCGAAGATGTGGGTATCTCACCACGAAAAACCTGCTGACCCTCTATCGCAGCAAGGCTGAACAGACCATTGTTTTTCTCTATTAATACCGAGCCGAATTTTTCTCCGAGATGTATCATACCTGCTGTGCCGCCGTCATCCATACCTTTAAGGTCAAACTCTGTTACAGCCGAGAATTCGGGGAAAGCCCATTTTTGCAGCAGCAAATTCGGAATATCACATACAGCTCCGACCTTGCTTTCTTTGGCAAAAAGCTGTATGCCGCTGCCTGTCATCTTATACCAGTCATTTTTATGGTTGGCGTTCCACTGCCACTGCAATGATAATTCTTTTTCATCAAAATTGTCGCTTGCAGGTATGTAGCTGACAGGATAGACCGCGCCCACATCGGGCTTTTTATATTCTTTGACGGGTGTACCGTATTCACCGTGAGGTTCGCCTATAACAGGCCAGTCATTTTCCCATTTCATCGGCTGCAAGTGAACTATCCTGCCCGCCGCGTAGACATCCTGAAAATGCAAAAACCAGTCCTCACCCGTAACGGTATCCACCCATGCACCCTGGTGGGGTCCGTTAATATCCGTATCTCCCTGTACCATTACATTTCTGTATTCATAAGGCCCCCAGATGTTTTTGGAACGCAGAACGACCTGCCAGCCCGTTTTTACACCGCCTGCGGGAGCAAAAATATAATAATAGCCGTTTCTTTTATAGAGCTTCGGGCCTTCGATAGTGACCTGATCGTTTACATTGCCGTCAAAAATATCCCTGCCCATATCTATTATTTTTGTACAGTCGGGGCTTAATTCGGTAAGTCTTAAAATGCTTTTAAATCCGATACGGCTTTTTGCATATGCACTCACCATATAACACCTGCCGTCATCATCCCATAAAGGACAAGGGTCTATCCAGCCTGCGCCTTTAAATATCTGTACAGGTTCCGACCACTTATTACGAGGGTCTTTTGCGGTTATAACATATATTCCCTCATCGGGCATTGGAAAGAAGATATAAAACAAGCCGTTATGATACCTTATAGCAGGTGCCCACACACCGCATCCGTGTACGGGTTCTTCATACCTTGATTCGGGTATGTTTTCAAGAGCGTAGTTTATTATCTCCCAATTCACAAGATCTTTTGAATGAAGTATCGGCAGCCCGGGTGTATTACAAAAGCTTGATGCAGTCATATAATAATCATCGCCTACACGTATAGCATCGGGGTCTGAATAATCGGTATATAAGATCGGGTTTTTATAAAAGCCGTTTCCGAGATCGGCGATCCATTTATCCATATTTTTTGCTCCTTTCGGGTATTTTTATTTTGTTTTATAATCAAACCACTCAAACAAAGCTTCATCAATTTCTTCGCTGTTACCTCGGTTTGCAAACAGTCCCACAAGCGTTCCCGTATGACGTTTCGGGTCATCGGGTACCCCCTCATCACAAAGATAAATGCAGTTTTCCAGTACACAGACTTCCAAAAAATCGTTATTGTCATAACTGTAATAACACTTTCTTGTAAGTCCCTCAACTTTTATCATCAAATAAATATCACGGTCTTCTACTTCTTTTTCGCATATATTTTCTTCGCCGCGATTTCTGTTTATATCAACGGAAAGTATGGTTTTTCCGTTTTTCTTTCTCTTTGAAAAGCTCATATAAGAGACCGTTGAATAATAACATACCATGCCTGCTTTTGAGTTTTCACTTTTCGGTGAAAAGGCCATTTTTACCGCAGCGGTATAATTAAACTCCGTTTCTCTTCGCACAAGTGTATTGACTGTCGAAATATCGCTTAATCTGCCCTTTGCGGTCTTCATCAGAAGTCCTTTATCGGTATGTGAAAACATTGAATAGTCGGGGTTTCTGACCCATTCCCAATTGAGTGAAAGAGGTTTTGAAAGCTCTTCAAATGTATTTTCGCTGTATTCGGTAAACGGAAGTTCAGGAAAAGCCTGTTCTGTACTCGGAGAACCGTCGTTTACGATAAACCAGCCGTCTTCGGTCCATGTTACGGGGTCAAGCGCAGTTTCTCTGCCTATTGTTGTATAATTTCCGCCGTTTCGTCTTCCGCAAAGGTAAGTGCAGTACCAATCTCCGTTTTGTGTCTGTACCAATTTGCCGTGACCCGAACGCTGAATAAGAGCCTCGGGGTCTTTTTGTCTTAAAACGGGGTTATATGGGCAGGACTCATATTCACCGTAAAGGCTTCTGCTTCTGCCTATATTTATGCCGTGTCCGTAACCCGTACCGCCCTCTGCAAGAATGGCATAATACCACCCGTCTTTTTTGAGGATATGCGGTCCCTCGGGACAGCGTTCGCCCGTGCCTGCCCATACCTGTTTCGGTTCGCCTATAACTTTTGTGCAGTCATCGCTCAACGGCACGACCGTTATACCCGGAGCAATTATCATATAATGCTTTCCGTCATCATCCACAAAATGTGACGGGTCTATATTATCTACGGGCAGGATCACGGGTTTGCTGTAAGGTCCCTCGGGTCTTTCCGCTGTCATCATAAGCTGTGCGCGCATAGGATGTTCTTCGGGTGTTGTATAATTATATCTCAAAGTTGCAAATATATAGAATTTTCCGTTATGATACGAAATATCGGGAGCCCATATTCCTCTCGAATCCATTATCTCGGACAGATCAAGATACTCACTGTTCGTTATGGCATGTCCTATCGTTTCCCAATGCACAAGGTCGCATGAATGCGAGATAGGTATTGCGGGAAAATACTGAAAAGACGAATTGACCATATAATAATCTTCACCTACACGTATAACCGAAGGATCGGGAAAAAAGCCGCGTTTAACAGGATTATGATAATACATACAAAGACCCCCTTTTTTTCTGATTTTCAGTTTGGTAAGTTTATTACCTAACTTAATTATAACATAATATTATTATAATGCAAGTATTATTTTCTATTATATCAAAAAAAATCTCCCGATGCAATTATTCGGGAGATTTTTAGTCAATGATATTCGTATTCCGCAGAAATAAATTTCTGCTACATACTCATAACCAACAGAATTGCAAGCAATTCCAAATTCAGTGGGAGCTTGGACTCCCACTGAATTTTAAGTAAGCACCCCCGCTTTAGAAGCGGGGGACTTCCTTAGTTTGTTAAAAAATTAAGTATTCTTTTTGTAAATTATATAAAGACCGGTGAGCAGAAGATCGTCCGCATAAAGCATTTCACGTTTGCAGAGCGGAACGACGAATTTACTCAGACCGCCTGTTATTATAACGGAGGTTTTTTGACCTATCTGTTCCTCTACCCTTTCTATACAGCCGTCAAGCATTGATGCAAAACCGTACATAAAACCGTTTCTCATACAATCGACCGTGTTTTTGCCGATAACCTGCTTAGGCTGCTCAATGCTTATTTCGGGCAGCTGTGCGGCTTTTTCCGAAAGAGAGTCAAGGCTTGATTTAAGCCCCGGCATTATAAGACCGCCTATATAGTTTTTGTTTACATCCACCACATCTATAGTTGTTGCCGTACCCATATCAATGATCGTAAGGGGCGGTTTTGCAAGCGAAAGACCCGCAATGGCACAGACGATTCTGTCCGCACCGACAGTCGCAGGGTTATCCATAACAATATTAAGCCCTGTTTTTACCCCGGGACCGACTACAAGCGGTTTTGAACCCGTAACAAGCTCGACCGCGTTTTTCATTGCGTTTAGCACGGGAGGCACAACGGAAGCAATAATACTGCCGCTTATTTTGTTTATATCCACATTGTAAAGTTCAAGTATGTTTTTTATCTGAATACCATACTGGTCTGCGGTTTTGATACGGTCTGTAGACGTTCTTGCAATAAAGTCTATTTTTCCGTCTGTTATACCGCCTAAAACTATGTTTGTATTGCCAATATCAAATGCTAAGATCATTCTAAATTCCTTTTCCTGATAACGACTAATAAAGCCTTGCCTACCGCTGTTGTGATGATAGCGGCAACTATTGCTTCGGGTATACCATTGGTTATGATAACGCTGCCGATAATA
>JAGAHK010000216.1 GCA_017627115.1 Bacillota bacterium
ATAATATTTTTTTGATCCGATCGGCATTTTCATAAAGAAATGGAGGACAAACAAATGAAAATCGAAACAAAATGTATTCAGTCGGGTTACGATCCCGCAAACGGCGACTCTCGTGTAATACCCATTATCCAGAGCACCACTTACAAATACGAGAGCACACAGACAATGGGCGACCTTTTCGACCTTAAACAAGACGGTTATTTTTATACACGTCTTGCCAACCCCACCTGCGGTTTTGTAGAAGCCAAGATAGCAGACCTTGAAGGCGGTGTCGGCGCAATGCTCACATCCGCGGGTCAGGCTGCAACACTTATAACGATAATGAATATCTGCAAGGCAGGCGACCATGTTATCAGCTCAAGCGCGATCTACGGCGGTACATTCAACTTATTCAATGTTACGCTCAAAAAATTCGGCATAGACTTTACTTTTGTTGATGCAAACGCACCTTACGAGGAGCTTGAAAAGGCTGTCCGCCCCAATACAAGAGCCGTTTTCGGCGAATCGGTATCAAACCCCTCGCTTGATGTGCTTGACTTTGAGAAGTTTGCAAAGCTTGCTCATTCCCACGATATACCGCTTATTGTTGACAACACATTCCCCACGCCCTATCTTTGCAGACCTTTTGAATACGGCGCAGACATCGTTGTTCACTCAACATCAAAATACATGGACGGTCATGCAGTCGCACTCGGCGGCGTAATAGTTGACAGCGGCAATTTCAATTGGGCAAACGGCAAGTTCCCCGAATTTACGGAGCCCGATGACAGTTACCATGGTGTTGTGTATACAAAGCAGTTCGGCAAAGCCGCATTTATAGTTAAGGCAAGGGCGCAGATGATGCGTGATCTCGGCAGTGCGCCTGCACCGCAGAACGCATTTTTACTCAATCTGGGTCTTGAGACCCTGCACCTCAGGATGGACAGGCATTGTTCAAACGCACTGGCGGTAGCACAGTATCTTGAAAAACATCCGAAGGTAGCCTGGGTCAACTTCCCCATGCTTGACTCCTCAAAGTATAAGCCGCTTGCGGACAAGTACTTCCCCAAGGGCGTATGCGGTGTTATCAGCTTCGGCGTAAAAGGCGGCAGAGATGCGGCAGTAAAGGTAATGGACAGCCTTAAACTCGCAGCCATAGTCTGCCATGTTGCAGATGCAAGAACAAGCGTACTTCACCCCGCTTCTTCCACACACAGACAGCTTACGGACAAGCAGCTTGAAGAATGCGGCGTAACACCCGACCTTATAAGACTGAGCGTCGGTATCGAAAACATTGATGATATTATAGCAGACTTTGAACAGGCACTTGCACTTGTATAATGGAGATGATATGTAAATGCGCGAAAGAGTAATGACCACATTTATAATCGTTGTTTTGCTTGTAGGCGTATTTATAGGCGCAGCAAAGATATATACCGATATTTCGGTCAACAAGGCTCTTATCACGTTCAATCAGGCTATGAACAAAAGGGACTACGAAACGGCAAACAAACTGTATCTTAATTATATAGGGCGTTCACGTTTTCGCAGTTCCGCTTCGGAGATAACTTCAAAAGCAGGCAGGGATGCCGTAAACCTTATGACAAACGATTATGCGGGTCTGACCACCTGCGAGGAATCCCGCGACACGCTCAACAGCATAAAGAAAATGTCGTATTCACCCACCCCTGCGGAACGAGAGCTTATGCGCAACAGCTTTAACGCACTGTTTTCACGGTATTTTTACGAAAATGATGCGGACAAGCAGGAGATAACGGCAAAACTCAATATATATACCACTCTTAACGAAGAAGAATTCTTCTACGAGGACAAGGATTTCTTTGAAAAGTGTTTCAACGATATTCTGTCAGGTATAGACTCACAGAAGCTGTCTGTTGATGAGGCAACTGCCGCTTACAGCCTTTTAAGCCCTGTTTATCCCGAAAGCTGGAGCTTTGTGGCGGATAAGTTAAACGGCCTTTATACGGCTTACAACGAGGAAAAAACAGAGTACCAAAGTGCTGCCGATGTATATACGGCAATCAAAAACTCGGGTATGGCAAAGGCAGTTGCCGAGACCAACCTGAACGACCTGAACAAACTTCACAAGTCAAAAACCGCTTTTTATAAGGGTGTTGACGCAATGAACAACGCCGACTACCTGACAGCATACAGAAGTTTTGACGAAGTTAAGGAGTTTGACCTCAATTTTGAGCAGAAAAACGCATACTACAACGAAATGCTGCCAAAGGCAAAAGCCGCTGCGATAAGTGCAATAGAGGCGGACTGTGCGGCACACGAATTTGCCGCCGCAAGACAGGTAATAACCGATTACGACAAATACCTTGACAGCGGCGATCTTCGCAGCAAAAGTGCCTATATAGACAGCGAAGAAGAGCATTACAACAAGATGCTCGAGGCTGTTAATGCGCTTGCCATACACGAAATATCGGTTGATGACGGTGCGGTATACATAAGCTTTACCAACAAGAGCGGCAAAACACTTGAAAGTGCCGAGTTCACTCTTATTGCCAACGGCGAAACGGCTTCGGCAGTCTATGCAGGTGAATACGCTTCGGGCGAGGATATATCGGGAGAACCCGACAACGACACGGTAAGCAGCAGCGCAAACAGTGCGGAGATACAGTCTGTAATGCTTGTATATTCAGACGGAAGCAGACTTGTTATAGATGAGGAGTTTATACACTATACTATGGATTAAAAAACATAATAAATCACAAACATAAAAAAGGGGCTGTCGCATTAAGAATATGATAATATTCAATGGTTCAGTCCCTTATGTTGTCTATTTCCCGGTCAATGATATTCGTATTCCGCAGAAATAAATCTCTGCGGAATACGAATATCGTTGACTCAGCGTTTCCCTATGCAAATTTTGTCGTTTACGATATAATTCCAATATGAAAGTATGTACAATATGAAAAAGAAAAAAACAAAACAAACGGTAAGTATTGTTTTGTCAATATTGATGCTGATATTGGGAATGCCGATAAACGCATTTGCCGATGAGGAAAAAGAGTTTATCGATCATCTCGATATAGGATTTAAACCGCCTATATGCTCAAAATACTACGATCCGACCGATAAAGAGGCAGTAGAGCTGCACTGTGAGGATGACGAGGGTATGTCGATGGCAGAGATAGTCGGAGAGCCGAGATGGGTAACAAATTATGAAACCGAAGAGCCGTTTACAGTCGTTCCTTTTGAAGGAAATTTCATCGGGGGAGAAAAATACACTTTGTTCATGGAGATCAAGACCGAAAATGGATATAAATTCGGCGAAGATGTGGAAGTGGAATTTTGTGAACAGGAATACTATGACAGCTATTTTTGCACACCGCTCTTGACGAAACCCGATCGTTTGGTAGTTGCGTTTGAGTTTGAGGCATTTCATGATTGGGACGAAGACAAGACAGAAACAACGCCGCCGACCTGCATCAGTGAAGGAAGTGAAACAAAGTACTGCCGTGCCGATGCTTCTCACATTGTGACTCAAACATTAGAAAAGGATCCCGATGCTCATGTCTGGGGCGAATGGGAGATCGTTACCCCTGCTGACCCGCAGCATGAGGGCGAAAAAATGCGTAAATGTAAACTTTGCAGCGAAACCGAGACGGAAGCGATACCTGTGTATGTGATGCCGTATACAAAGGTCTATGAACCCGAAACATCCTGTGTAATGTCGGCAACGATCGCATGGAATGCGGATGAAACAGCTGCCGAAACGGCAGGTGCCGATGTTCGTCCCACTGTCTGCTTTTTATGGCCCGACAAGGATTTGAATGTTTATGATAAAAACGGCGTCCTTCTCAGTAATGATTTTGATTCTTATGTCAAAAATCTGACAAAAGGTATGATCCCCGCATTTTATATAAATGACAAAGAAACAGCGGCTGCGCTGAAAACATATATACAGCATACAGGCCTTGGCGATTGTTTCGTGGTATCCGGAGAAGATAATAAAGCACTTGTAAAAGATATTGCCGACCTTCTTCATGTGCGTGGTATGCTTGACTATTCCGATAAAGCGGAGCTTTTACATTCGGATATCACCGATATGATAAAATCCGTCAACGGCGCTCACGGCAAAACGCTTATCATATCGGAAGAAAGCGCAACTAAAGAGAATATCAGGCTTATGCAGTCCCTTGCGGCAACAGTCTGGGTCAAAACAACGGGAAGTACGGAAAGTATTATGCGGGCATATACGCGCGGGGCAAACGGTATTGTTACAGATGATTATGAAAAGGCAATAGAATGTATGGAATTTTTTAATGACGAGGCTGCCACACTTTTGCGTATACCGTTTGTTATAGGGCACAGAGGTGACCCCTCTGTTTGCGTTGAAAACACGTTGGATTCGGCAAAGACCGCATTTGCCGAAGGTGCTGATTCGGTAGAGAACGATATTCAGTTATCAAAAGACGGAAAATTGTTTATTCTGCATGATGACACGGTAAACAGATTACTGAATTTAGGTGATGAGCTTGCGGAAAGTTTCACACTCGACGAGCTTCGCTCTCATGCCTTTGACTGGGAAAGCATAATTGCTTTAAATGAAGTGTCTGCGGCTATGTCCCGTGATGGTAAATTGATGGGACAGGACGAAGGAAAGGAATACTTTGTCCCGACATACGAGGAGTATCTTGCGGCTTTTAAAGGGACGGGACTTATTCATGATACGGAGATAAAAAGCAATAATCCTGCCATTATTCCCGTTTTCAAAAAAGCTGTAGACGATCACGATGCTTGGGATCAGGTATTTTGTATTACATTTAATGAGGACATACTGAACAGCATTTACAATGAATATCCCGAAATATCTATCGGCGCACTGAATTTCCCGATAGGGGGACGTTTATTGACGCAGTTCCCCGAATTTTCAAACTATGCGGAGATAGAGAACAGCGATGGACCCGAGGAAGCATTAAAAGCGCTGTACGGCGACATAGACAGGTGGAATGCAACATATAATCCGTCAAACTATAATTACGGAGACAAGACTGTTGAAATCGGTAGGCACAGAGGTTTGACGGTGTGGCCGTGGACATATTTTGAAGAAAATGATATAGCCGTGGACTATCTCAAGGGTGTTACGGGAATGACTACCGATGCCGCATGGAAGTTTTCCGAACTTGTGACCGATATATCGTCCGAGAATGTTACGGCGGACGATCCGGCTGATATTGAAAAACCGAACGCCAAAAAGCAATCGGGCGAGATCGTCACACTTGACGATGCCGAGCTCGTTAAAATAGAAGACATTGACAGCAGCAATGCCCTTATGATATGGAGATATAAGGCGGATCTCTTGTTGAACGGTCAAAGTTTCGGTGACTATTATCTGTATTCAGAACCCTTTATATTCACAAATGCTCAAAGTGAAAACGAATTTTTAATCGGAGATGCAGATTGCGATAATAAGATAACAGCCAGCGATACAGCATATATCCTGCAAAAAACATTGGTAAGCACTTTTGAATTGCCTATACAAAATAAAACAGACAATTGGTTAAAATATATTGACGCAGATGCAGATACATATATAACAGCAAGTGATGCGACTTTGGTTCTGCAAAAAACATTGACGAGCACTTTTGAATTGCCTGCGGAAAATATAGGGAAGCGCTGATGATATATGTTATTGTGAACGTCAAAGACAGGAAATTTTGATTTTTACGATAGATCATAAAGGGGGGATGATGAAATGGAAAAGCAAAAAAATATAACATCTGTCGCAATATTCGGCGTGATACTTGTATCCGTTGTGCTGACATTGGGAACGTTTTTGACCGGACATAAAGCAAAGCATGATACGGAAAACGCCGTAACATCGGTAAGTCTGCTTTATCTCGATGAACTTGCGGGGCGGCGCGAACAAGTGGTATCCTCTGCACTCGAAAGAAACATTGAGAATATGAGGGCTGCCATAAGTCTTTTGACAGAGGACGACCTGAGCAATATCAAACATTTGCAAGAGTATCAGGCAAGGATGAAAAAATTATACACCCTTGAAAAATTTGCCTTTGTTGATGATGAGGGACTTATATATACCTCTCTCGGGGTCATGGATGATATTGACGAATACAACATCAACTATTTAGAGCTTAGCGAGCCGTTTATAACGGTAAAGGATCCGAAAGGCGAACAGAAAAAAGTAATTATCGCCATCCCCGTCAGCGACCTTTATCTGGAGGAAAAAAAACTGGTCGTTTGTTTTATGGAGATAGATATGGAGAAAATGCTGGAGGGTGTTTCTCTGATATCGGACAACAACGGCACAACATTTTGCAATATTTACACAAAAGACGGTGTGGCATTGACAAATATGGTGCTTGGCGGTCTTGCAAGCGAGGATAATCTGCTTGATGCCATGGAAAAAGCCGAATTTGAAAACGAAATGACTGCCGAAAAAGTACGGGATGATTTTGAAAACAAAACTCACAATTATGCCACATTTACCTATGACGGCATTCAGGAGACCCTGTCTTATGTGCCGATAAAGGGAACCGACTGGATGCTGACATACCTTATCCGCAACAGCGTTATAAGTGAAAACATAAGCTCCGTTTCGGACGGGATAATAGCAAGGAGCCTTATCCAGACGATAGCAACGGCGACCATACTTCTTGTGCTGTTTTCAATACTGCTTATGCAAAGCAAAAAAAACGCTGCCCTTGCCGTAGAAAAAGAGGCTACGGAGATCGAGAACAAAATAAAACAGCAGGAGCTTGTCCAAAGGCTTGAATTGCAGGAAAAACTGCTTGAACAGGAGAAAAACCGAACACAGCAGGACAATATGATATCGGCACTTGCCTCGGATTATATAAGCGTTTATTATGCCGATCTGCAAAAAAACGAGTGTATATGTTACCGTTCCGCAGCCCGCAAACAGGACGGACCGCAGGCGGGCGATCATTTTGAATACAGAAATGCTTTTGAAGAATATGCGGCAAACAGGGTGTCCGAAAAGTACAGAAAAGAATTTTTGGATTTTATAGACCCCGAAAACATTATTAAAAGGCTTGAGACCGATCCTTTGCTCACCTATCGCTATCTTGTGGCATACAACGGAAAAGAAGCCTATGAGATGGTGCGCATAGCGGGTATGGATAAGTCCTCACACGAAATATCCATTGGTTTTACCGATATAGATGCGGAAATGCGCGAAACAATGAAAAGAAACCAAGCGCTCAGCGATGCCCTCAAAGCCGCAGAAGAAGCGAGCAAAGCAAAAACGGTCTTTCTTTCAAGTATGAGTCATGAGATCAGAACGCCGATGAATGCAATAATCGGACTTGACAGCATTGCGCTGAACGATCCCGAAATATCCGACAAGACAAGAGGATACCTCGAAAAGATAGGAAGTTCGGCAAACCACCTGCTCGGCCTTATAAACGATATTCTTGATATGTCAAGGATAGAGGCGGGAAGAATGACCCTTAAAAGTGAAGAATTTTCTTTTGCAAAGCTGATAGAACAGGTAAACACCATATTCAGCACACAATGTGCCGAAAAGGGGCTTGATTACAACTGTCATATAAACGGGACCGTTGATGATTATTTTATAGGCGACAATATCAAACTGCGCCAAGTGCTTGTAAACATCCTCGGAAATGCCGTTAAATTTACGCCCGAAGGCGGGAAGATCGACTTTATCACCGAGAAAGTCAACAGTTTTGACGGACGATCGACTTTAAGATTCAGAATTTCCGATACGGGTATCGGTATGAGCAGGGAATATCTGCCGCATATTTTCGATACATTCAGTCAGGAAGATTCGACCGCAACAAACAGGTACGGCAGCTCGGGTCTGGGATTGGCGATCACCAAAAACATTGTGGAAATGATGAACGGTAATATAGATGTACAAAGCGAAAAAGGCAAGGGAACAACTTTTATATTTACCGTTACACTTATTGATTCCGACCATAAGCAGGACAACAAGGATGATGAGATATATCCGTACGAAATGAATGTGCTTGTTGTCGATGATGACCCCATTGCCTGCGAACACGCAAAACTTGTGCTTGAAAAAACGGGTATGTCCTGTGAAACGGCATTATCCGGAAAAGAGGCTCTGGAGAAAGTAAAACTTCATCAGGCAAGGCAAAAACCATACGACCTTATACTCGTTGACTTGAAAATGCCCGAGATGGACGGTGTTGAAACTTCAAAAAGAATAAGGGAGATAGTCGGGCGCGAATCCGCAATAATCATTATTACGGCATATAGATGGGATGACGTATTTGACGAAGCCAAAAAAGTGGGTGTTGACAGTTTTATTGCAAAACCGCTTTTTGCGGGCAATGTTATCGAGGAATACCGCAGCGCCCGCAAAAAGAAGAATCCCGCGGATACTTTGCATAAAGTCTCCCTGAAAGGCCGAAGAGTTCTTCTTGCGGAAGATGTTCCCATAAATGCCGAAATAATGACCATGCTGCTTACAACAAGCGAAATGATAGTTGACCATGCCGAAAACGGCAAGATCGCCCTGCAAAAGTTCTCGGACAGTCCCGAAGGATTTTATGATGCCATACTTATGGATATAAGAATGCCCGAAATGGACGGGCTTGAAGCAACGGCAAAAATAAGAGGACTTAACCGAAAAGATGCCGAAAGCATACCTATAATCGCGCTTACCGCAAACGCCTTTGACGAGGATGTACACAGAAGTCTGCAAGCGGGTATGAATGCGCATTTAAGCAAGCCCATTGACAGCAATGCGCTGTTTGCGGCATTGGAAAGCCTGATAACGGAATAAGAACCACAAAAAATGGGGGTGTCGCTTAATGTGACACCCTCCTTTTTTGTTTATTCTTCTGTATCCTCGATCACCTTTATGTCGATACCAAGCTCTTCAAGCTGCTTTTCATCAACAACATTGGGTGCATCGGTAAGCAGACAGCTCGCATCTTTCACCTTCGGGAAAGCTATAACGTCGCGGATGCTCTCTGCACCGCTCAAAAGCATAACAAGTCTGTCAAGGCCGAAAGCAAGACCACCGTGGGGCGGCGCACCGAACTTGAACGCATCAAGCAGGAAACCGAAGCGTTCCTGTGCATCCTCGGGCGTAAAGCCGAGCAGCTTGAACATCTGGTTTTGAATATCGCGGCTGTGTATTGTTATGCTGCCGCCGCCGACTTCACAGCCGTTAAGCAACATATCATACGCCTTTGCACGTACCCTGCCGGGGTC
>JAGAHK010000217.1 GCA_017627115.1 Bacillota bacterium
AAAATTATGCCGCAGCACTCAAAAGGATAACTGTTTGCGGCTTCTTCCTCTATTTTTTCAAGAAGATGTTTGTTGATGAAGATCATTTAAGTCCTCCCACAGCGGCTCGGAAAAATAACGTGTGCCGCTGTCACAAAGTATGGTCACAATGACCGAATTATCGGGTACTTCTTCGGCAAGCCTTGCCGCCGCCTCGGCATTTGCACCCGCACTTATGCCCACAAAAAGCCCAGCCTCACGCACAAGCCGCCTGCACATTTTATAGGCAGCTTCGGTGCTTATATCTATGCGTTTATCCACCAATGACGGGTCGAAAATATCGGGCTTCATTGTTGCATCAAGGCTTTTGAAGCCCTCAATGCCGTGGAAAGGCGAATCGGGCTGAACGATAACGGTTTTTATATCAGGCTCGAGTTCCTTTAATTTAAGGCTTGAACCCGTAAAAGTTCCCGTTGTGCCCGTTCCCGCCACAAAATGCGTTATACGCTCCTCGGTCTGATACCATATCTCCTCCGCAGTTGTCTTGTAATGCGCTATAAGATTGGCGCGGTTGCTGTACTGGTCGGGATAGAAGTATTTTTCGGGGTCTGCCGCGGCTATGCTTTTGGCTGTAACTATCGCACCGTCAATCCCCTCTAAGGGTTCGGTCTCTATTATTCTTGCGCCGTAAGCACGCAAAAGCCGTTTTCGCTCTATACAGGCATTGGCGGGGATACAAAGCTTCACTTTATAGCCCAGAGCCGCACCCATCATCGCAAAGGCAATGCCTGTGTTGCCGCTTGTGGCATCTATTATGGTCTTTTCTTTGGTCAAAAGACCACGTTCAATGCCGTCAAGCAGCATTTCTTTGGCCGCTCTGTCCTTTACCGAACCGCTTGGGTTCATAAACTCCGCCTTTGCGTATATTTTTATATTTCGCTGTGTATTCAAAAATTTCAGCCATATCAGCGGTGTATTTCCAACAAAATCAAGTATACTCATAGTTTTAAATATAGTAGTTATAGTTATCGGGTATTCTGTAATCCGAGGGGGTTATGCCGTATTTCTTCTTAAAGAGTCTTGAAAAATACCCCATATCCTTATAATCAAGCCTTTCTGCAATATCGGTGACTTTAAGATTGGTGTTTCTCAAAAGCCATGCCGCACGGCGCAGTTTTACATTTGTCAGATAGTCCACAAAACGCTGTTGGGTATGCGCCGTAAAGACTGTGCTTAAATAAGAACTGTTCATATACAGGCTTGCGGCTATGCTTTTTTGTTTAAGGTCGCTTTCGGGATTATTAAGTATGTATAAAACTACTTTCAATATTTTGTCATTATGTACCGCAGGATAGAGTTCCGAAAAGTCCGCAAAAAAATCTGTAAGAGAGGTTATAAAAAACTGTTTCGTACCGATATTTTCGTTATGGATAAAAATATCCTCTTTATTGATATACAAATCGAGCCATTCATTTTTTTCAAAAATCATTTCGGCTGTGTTTTCAAGCAGTTCCTTTGCAGTCCTGTCGGAGAGTTCTTTTTCGGATGAAGTACTGTATATTTTTTCCGCCGTTTCGTTTATTCTTTTTAATAAGTTTTTATCCTGCGAGCAAAACAGCTGTGACAGTTCGCTTGCGTACACATTTATATCATCACGATAGCTTGTTACACTACGGCGTATTCTTTCCAGCGTTTCGATAAAACTTTGCTTTCCAAAGGGCAGTACAAAATAGTCGTTTGTATGGTTGATTATGCACTTTCGCGCATTTTCAAGCGTAAGTTCTTCGCTGACCGCGATAATATTGTGACAGCCGTGGTCTTTAAGCTCTTTTATAAAGCTGTCAAACCCCGTATCAAAAAGTTCCGTTACGATCAGATCGAAGCTCCCCTTTTCCGCGGTCTGTAAGGCCGATTTTATATCGTGCGCCGCGGCAGCAAGTTCAAAACCCGATTGTTCTCCCCAAATATCAAGCGTCTGAAGCTCAAAAAGCAATTTAGTGTTTTTGGCTGCAAGTAAGGTTTTATACATAAAGATCTCCTCCCTTAGATGCAATAATCGTATACACCCTCCAGTGCTTTTTCGTGCTCTATCAGATCGTATATGGTCGTATTGTCAAGATAGCCGTTAAGTGTTCTGCACAATCCGTCCCAGAACACCGAAAGCGAATTGATATTTTCTATATAATCGGATGATATTTCTCCCTCTGTCAGGCGTATCACCTCACCCAGAGAATAATTTTTTGCAGACCTTGCAAGATGATAACCGCCCTCGGGTCCTCTGCGGCTTTTTATAAAACCCGCTTTGCAAAGCGTGCTGCCTATCTGTTCAAGATATTTTACGGAAATACCCTCTTTTTCGGCAACTTCTTTTATGGTTATATTGCCGCTGTCGCCTTTTTTTGCAACGGCGACAAGCAGCATTATCGCATATATCGTTTTTCGTGAAAGTTTCATCCAAATCAACCTTTACAAATCAGTCTTTGTCACCAAACAGAGGTGTGGAAAGGTATCTGTCGCCCGAATCGGGAAGCAGAACAACAATAGTTTTTCCTTTGTTTTCTTCTCTTGCGGCAAGTATCTCCGCCGCTTTTAATGCCGCACCGGCGGAAATGCCCACAAGCACACCCTCACTGACAGCAAATTTTTTGCCCTCTTCAAAAGCATCGTCGTTATCTATGGCAATTACTTCGTCATAGACATTTGTGTTCAGTACATCGGGTACGAAGCCTGCACCGATACCCTGTATCTTATGCGCACCGGGTGTGCCCTTTGTAAGTACGGGGCTTGCGGACGGTTCTACCGCAACTATTTTTACATCGGGCTTTTTCTCTTTAAGATATTCTCCGACACCCGTTACGGTACCGCCCGTACCTACGCCCGCAACAAAAATATCCACCTTGCCCTCTGTCTGCTCCCATATTTCGGGACCTGTTGTTGCCTTGTGTACAGCGGGATTGGCAGGGTTGGAGAACTGTCCCAAAATAACGGAACCCTCTATCTGCTCGTTAAGTTCGTTTGCTTTTGCAATTGCGCCTTTCATGCCGAGTTTGCCCTCTGTAAGCACAAGCTCTGCGCCGTAAGCTTTTAAAAGGTTTCTTCTTTCAACGCTCATTGTTTCGGGAAGAGTAAGTACAGCCTTGTAGCCCTTTGCGGCTGCGACTGCGGCAAGACCTATGCCTGTGTTGCCCGATGTGGGTTCAATAATTGTTGCGCCCGGCTTTAAAACGCCTTTTTTCTCCGCATCTTCTATCATTGCAAGGGCGATCCTGTCCTTTACCGAACCTGCGGGGTTGAGATATTCAAGCTTTGCAAGCAGAGTCGCATTTTTAATGCCCGCCTTTTCGGCATACCTGCTTATTTCAAGCAAGGGTGTGTTTCCTATTAATTCCAATGCACTTTTGTTGATTTTGCTCATTTTACATTCTCCTTTATTTCATATCTGTTTGATAGGTTTATTGTTTAAGCTATTATATTCCTTTATTTGCATTTAGTCAATATGAATTTTTTTTTATTTTTTTCATATATTCGTTATTTTTATGTATTCGCTTGCCGCTTCGGCAGCCGTTGCACCGTCCGAGGCGGCGGTTATAAGCTGACGCAGTGTTTTTTGGCGGCAGTCACCTGCGGCAAATACGCCCTTTATATTTGTTTTTGTACCTTGAGAAATGATATATCCGTCTTTATCAAGTTTAATTGCGGTCGTTAAAGCTTTGGTATTGGGTTCAAGCCCCACGGCAACAAAAACCGCATCAACGATCAATTCTTTCGTTGATGCTATAAGCTTTTCGACTTTTTTGCCGCCGACAACTTCAACGGGGACACTGTTGTAGATGACCTCGATATTCTTTTTGCTTTCGAGCCTTTTCACAAGGCTATATTCCGCCCTTAACTCGTTTTTGCGGTAAATGATATAAACTTTTTTGCATATATCCGCAAGATACATGGCATCACTGACAGCAGTATTTGCACCGCCGATGACTGCGGCTGTTTTTTCTTTGAAAAAAGCTCCGTCGCAGACGGCACAGTATGAAACACCTTTGCCCGCATACTCTTCCTCGCCTTTAAAGCCTGCCTTTTTGTGCAGGGCGCCCAAAGCAAGTATTACGGCTTCTGCCGAATATTCTTCTTCGCCTTTCAGTTTTTTTGTTTTCTCCGAAAGATCATAGAAAGTTATATCGTCATAAATTATCTCCGCTCCGCAGGATATCGCCTGAGCTTCCGCCTTTTCAATAAGTTCATACCCTTTGCCCGAAAAACCCGGATAGTTTTCTATATTGTCTGCAAGCAGTGCCTGACCGCCTGTTTGCTCCTTTTCGATAACGGCGGTCTTCAACCCCCTGCGAGCCGCATATATACCTGCCGTAAGACCTGCTATACCGCCGCCGACGATAATGACATCATATATATTTGTTTTCATATCGGAAATTCCTTATTTATATATTCAAGTGCCTGCAAAAAATCCTCGAGTATATCACGTATATCCTCAATGCCGACACTCACCCTGATCATATCGTCATAAACGCCCGCTTTTTCGGCTTCTTCCGCGGTACTGTGGGCATATATGGTGGAAAAAGGGTGTATCACAAGGGTTTTGGTATCACCTATATTTGTTATGTTTATGGCATATTTCAGCTTGTTTATAAATGCAAAAGCCCTCTCTTTGGTATAAAGGCGTATGGTAAGTATGCCGCCGCCGTTTTTG
>JAGAHK010000218.1 GCA_017627115.1 Bacillota bacterium
CCACGAAAGCAAAAAAAGACTCAAACCTTTTTGGAATGAGTCTTTTCTTGTTTATGGGAATGTCTTAACGCGACAGCCCCCTTAGTTTTTATACCTGATCAGCTATTTTCAGTATTGCTATTACATCAAGCATATCCTTTTCACCATCTTTGTTTACATCGGCACGTTCAAGCTGGAACGATAAAAATTGACTGCCGGGATCGCCGCTTAAATGTTTTAAGTAGAGTGTTGCATCGGTTTTGCCGACAATGCCGTCACAGTTTACGTCACCGAGAAGCAGCTCCTGCTCCCACCTTGCATAAAGTGTAAAATCGGAAGTTACGGGTGTATTAAAATCATATTTTTCGGTACATTCAGGGTCTGTGAACCAGCCGCCGAAATACATTCCCTCACATTCGGGAACTTCAACATCATCATTCATTGGATCTCCCTCTAAGATATACGGTTGGCAAAAATTGTAGCTATATCCCTGTGTGTCGAATGTCACCTCATATATACCGCATATAAGTTCCACATCGTCAAGAGTTATCATTTCGTCGTTATTCATATCGGCACGGTAAAGCTGTGCTTCGTTAAATTTGCTAATGCCGAAAATATGGTTTAAATAAAGCCGCGCATCTTCTTTGTCGGTTTTGTTGTTCATATCCACATCACCTAAAAGGCAATATTGTGCAGTCAGTTCCACATTTCCCGTTACGGTTATCTCTTCGCCTGCATAGCCCTTATCCCATTTTTCAAATAATTTACCCGACGGAGTTATAAATCCGTTTTCGGGCAGGGTATATTTATTGCCGTTTTCGACCTGCACGCTTAACATTGTGCCGTAACCCTCGCCTTTATTGAAACTTACCTTGTAGATCGTTTTAGGTACGGTGATCTCATTACTTGGCAATGATTTGCCGAGTATGTGCATTTTTGCAGATATGATCTTGCCCTCGTATTCATCTTTGATAAGCAGTCCCATACCCGTTTCGCCGTCTATAAGCTTTCCGTCGGCATACCATGTGAAGTTATAGTCGCCGTCAAAAAATGCTGCCAAAAGTTTGTCATTTTGTGCGCATATTGTTTCTATCTCGTCCTCATCGAGTTTGAGAGTTGTGCCTATCTTTCCCGTGCTGTTTTTTTCAAACGGCAGTTTTTCATAATACATCGGGTCAAATTCGTATGTTATAACGGCGGTGCTGGCATTTGGTATTTCGACCGTCTTTGCGGGATTTTGGTTTATATAAAACTTTGTATCCTCCGAAAATCTGTATTCGCCGCTGCCCTGTGTCTGTAAGTTAAGGGTAACGGTATAAGATCTTCCCGATTGAAATTCGGTGTCATTGGGGCTCCAGCTTCCGGTTGCATTGCAATGGTCTATAAATGTTTCTCCGTTTTGACCGATAACAAAGTCACAAGGCTGAGCGGGAGCTTCGCCGAGATTTGGCAGGGCTATTTGCTTTCTGACCTCGCGTATATAGCATATCCACTTTGGATAGAGCGTTATGTCGCCCAGTATCGGTTTTGTTTCGTCAAAGGGGATAGTACACGCCGAATTTGTGTACCAGCCGCCAAACACCCAATTATCGTTACTCTGTCCCGCGGGCGGGCTGAATTTGCACGTTGTATCGGAAAGGTATTCGCCGTGTCCTATAATTTTATTGGGCATTGTGCCTGTTCCGCCGTTTGCGTTAAAACTTACGGTATGCAGCTTTGTTCTTGTCCATATAGGCGAAAAAGTTTTGTTGGAATTTATGGTCATTTTACTTCCGACAATGTGTGCGATATTTGTTTCGTCATCGTTCCAATGATTGCTGAAAACCACTCTGTAACCGTCTTCTTTCGGTTCGGTAAAATCACATTTGGGGAAAGTAAATTCCGAATTTTTATCGACCTCGACCTCAGCCATATCACCGGAACCGCCGTTCGGGTTAAAAGTGATATAATAAATATCGGGCTTTGACTTAAAGGTATAGCGCACGGTAACACTTGTGTCGGTCGTTTCGGTAACATCGTGTTCCGTACAGTATGACATATCCGTATCGGAAAGCGATACATATTTCAAACCTTGCGGCATCAGGCAGGAACTGTCTTTCGGAACCAGATTTACGGTAAGGAAATATGTCTGGTCTTTTTCAAATTTTGTTACCGCATTATCCGTGCCTGCCGAAGTCCATTTTGCACTTGATATTTTATAATCCACGCCTTCGGGAACTTCGGGCAAAACAGGTGCCTTTCCCACAACGGGTGTTACATCATTTATAAGCTGCAAACGCGGTACCTGTGTCTTGCTTTTTCTTGAAAACACAACCGTACCTGCAATTCTGAATGAATAGTTGCGATACACATAATCCGCTGTACGTTCGGTGCCGTCTATTGACAGGATATTATCTTTATATTTGACAAATGTTGAGACAGTAAGCCCCGTTTCTGCGTTTGTAGGAGCACCGAGCCCTTTATATATCGTACCTGCGCTGATATATCCTTTGAGATAAGTGCTGCTGCTGCCTGTGGAATATGCCAAACCATATATTTCGCCGCCGTTCATATAAATTGTACCATATTCCGTAATGCCATAAGTCTTGGATTCGGGCGAGCCTAATGTTCCGCCGTTCATGACAATAGTACCTCTATTATATACAGCAGTAGCACGACTTGAATCTGTTGTTAAAAATCCGTAGTTAAGTTCAAAATAACCGTAATTTTCTACCCCATAACTGTTGGTACAGTTTATAATACCGTTATTCATAATAAAGCTTCCGTTTTCGTTGACGTCCACACATCTATAGAAGACTTCCCTCGATGTGTCGGTATTGATATATCTTATCGTACCGCCGTTTTTGCTGTCAAGAATGAACGAACCGTCTACCTGAAACAGCATTTGGACAGATGAGGATACTGTTCCGTTAACGGTCAGCACATGACCGCCGAGGTCGAGATAAGTCTCATTACTTATCTGTATATTTTCACCGTAAGTCCATGTATAGTCTATACTGTTGTTTAGTTTTACATAACCGCCTTTATGACAGTATGTACGCAGTTCGGAATATGTGCTTACAAGATAAGGATCTTCTTTTGAACCTCGTCCCGTAACGGAAGCAAATGCCGATACGCACATAAGCATTATTGCCGCAGCGGTAAATAAAACCGCAAATATCGCTTTTATCCTGTTCATTTTTATTTCCCCCTTTTGCTCTTTTCTTTATTTTTTAGTTTTCTTTGTTCAAGACAGCTATAACATCAAGCATATTGTATTTTTTGTTGCCGTCCATATCCGCACGTTTAAGTTCTTCGTCCGTAAGAAGTTTTGTGCCTGATATATGCCTTAACAGCAGCGCTGCATCTATATCGTCTATATTGCCGTCGGCATTTATATCGCCATTTGCTGTGGGAACGACACCGCGGTATACCACGGTCACGTCTGTGAGATCGATATATTGTCTGCGGATCTCCTCAAATTCGGACATATCGACACCGTTCCATTTCAGCGAAACGATGGGCTTCCCGTTTGCGTCCTGTGCAAAAGCGGCGTATTTTTCTTTCAGAGCAATACTTAAATACACATAATATTCCTGCCCTGCCTTTGGATGCACAACAGGCTGATCGGGAATTTTGTAATAAAAGCCTACATCTGCATCATCTATACATTGAGTCATTTCTTTTGAAAAAGTCACATCCGTATCGACGGGTTCGACACCCTGCGTGGGCGGAACAAGGTCATATAAAGTCAGACTTTTAACCGTTGCTTTGGTAACGACAATTTCATACCATTCGGTAGTTTTTTCTTTATAGCCGTCGCTTACTTCGGCACATATCCACAACCCATCGTATTCCTCACCGACATTGGGTATCGTTAATGCAGCATCATAGAAACCGTAAGGGGACTGAGATTTTGATGTATAGTATTTAACATCAAAAGAGTCTATATCTCTTGGTATCGTTTGCTCTCCGATGCGTGCGGCTATGTACCATTTTATATCATCGGCGTGATAGAATTCCAGCTTATAAAAAAGCGGCTGACCGCAGGTCTCACTTTCGGGATTTGTCGCACTTATATCTATTGTCGGATAACTTTCCGCAACATATTCTCCGTAAGGTATGGGTTTGTTGTAATTTACGGAAACTATCCTTGCGTTTTCTTTATCTTCCGTACCTATAATCACGGCACCTTTTTCGGTCTCACTTATCCAATTATTGATATATCTTTCCTTTCTGTCTTCGTCACCGTCTCTGTCCTCAATGCTGATCTTTCCCGTTAATTTGGAATTTATCATATCAAAGCAATTCGAAGAACCCATTATGGTAAATGCGTAACTGTTCGTGTTATCGCAGGTAACGGTGGTATTTACCATTTTAAATGATGCTCTTGATTGTATAGCCGTGGTTTGGCATTGGCTGTGGTCGTTTATTGTACAGTTGTAGAGTTCAAGCACACCGTTGGTCTGAAAATCACCGTAATTATAGTTTCTTAAAATAACGCTGCCTTTATCACGCAAAGTTGCGTCTATTGTCATATCGCGAAATATTACATTACCTCTGGGCATATACATCAGCAATGCGGGGTGTCCGTCATTGCGTTCGGGAGCATCCATAACTATACTGCCGTTTTTCATCTCCAGCTCGCATGATGTTGATGTTGCCGATGCATAGATATATATAAACAAAAAATAATCAACCGTTATGGTATGTCCTCCAAGGTCGATATGCTTCGTCCCTTCGGGATTGAGGTTCCCCGTTTCCTCATCAATGGTTATATCGTTGGCGATCCTTATCCATCTTTCGCCGCTGTACTTTGTCAGTTCCACCAGTTCGCTGCCCTCTTTTACAATGTACGGGCTTGACTCGCTGCCGCTGCCTGTGTACGCAAACACCGATATCTGCATCAGCAATACCGCCATGACCGCAAAAATGACAGTGATTATCTTTTTAATTCTGCCCATTTAAACAATCCCCCCCCTTGTGATTTATGGTCTCCTTTAAATTTGTCTCCTTTAAATTTGTCTCCTTGTTTTATTTTTTTATTATACCATTTATTCACATCCGAGTCAACAATATCCACCTTTTGAGTTTCCCCATTTTGAGTTTCCCCATTTTTATAACACAAATTAAAAATCAAGCAAATAAAAAGTGCAAAAACACATCCCATATGTTATAATAGAATCACGACAAACTACAAACAAAATATTTTCCATGCGGAAAATTTATGTTGAAATAATAAGAAAAGCCACAGCAATTTTGAATATTACTATGGCTGAAAACAATAGATCTAATTATTATATTTTTTATGCAGTTTTTCCCACGGCGGCATTTGTTTTTTTAATTCATTCCAAACAGGCATGGGATAGTTATTGCTTTTATCTATCAGCTTTTGAAATCCCATATCAAGCAGTTCCATTTCGGAAACGGAGTTTCGGCAATGCTCGCAGGCGGCAAGATCGCCTATGACCGTTTTTGCCATAACAAAATAAAGAAATTTTATCAAACTGCCTTTTATACCCGAGCGAAAATATTTATCATCGTCTTTCGGCAAAATCGGATAACCGAGAGACAGCAGCATATCATAACCTTCGGCAGATGCTTTCTGCATCATTGCACGTTGTTTGGCTGTGCTTTTTCTTAAATCTCCGTCGCAGATATATGAGAGGTATGCTATCGGAAGTATTGCCGCTAAATGGCAATATAAATACGCCTGCATATCGGGCTGATAGTTAAGTTTATACCCTGTATTTTTAAAAATTACCTCAAGGATATTTTTTGCGTTATCGGAGGGCAGCGAATGTAACGCGCCTATATCCATACCGCCGATACCCGCACGTTCGCAAATAAGTATGCCGTTTTCTCTTTTGCCCGCAGTAGCCTGAAAACCGAATAAAACCTCTTTTTTGTTTGGTGAGTATGATAAAATTTCATTCTGCATTTTTTCGGCTTCGGGATTATTGCCTACAAGTACTGTAAGCGGCGTATCAATTTTAGCTATCTGTTTTGCAATGACACGGATGTTATCATACGGCATAACAACAAAAGCGGCATCATATTTTCCGCTTATATTATCTGTAATTACAGGTTTGTCGGTCGTTGTCCGCCTTTGAAGATGGTGACGTATCACAAGCCCGTTTTGTTCAAGCTCTCGTTTTCTTTCTCCCCTTGCAAGCAAGGTCACATCATTGTTTTTACAAAGTATGTGTGCAAGATAACTGCCGATTATTCCTGCACCGAATACCAAAATTTTCATTATGATTGCTCCTTTGGTTAGTTATATCTAACAAAATTTTACAACTTTACTGTTTTTATGTCAATATGCTTTGACTTATTTTTTTGTTTGTGATATTATGGTTAGTATAAACAAACTTAAATAAGAAAGGACTTTTTATATGAAGAAAAAATCGGCTTTGTCCGAATTATTGGAATATGCGGACAGTTACAAATATCTGACTTACGCTTCGTGGATATTATCGGGCGCAAGTGCTTTGACGGCACTTGTTCCGTTTTATTATATATGGCTTGTTATGAAAAAGGTGATAGAAAACGATACGACCGATATTGCTCTCTGCGGTGTCGGTGCCGTGGTGTTCTCGGCAGTTTCTATGGTGCTTTATACTGCGGCGCTTGTGTGTTCGCATAAATCGGCATTCAGGATAGCCTCCAATCTGCGCAAAAAAGTTATAAGCCATATCGCTGCACTGCCGATAGGCATTATAGAAAGCGAGGGCAGCGGAAAACTGCGCAAGACCGTAAACGAAGCAAGCAGCGCGGCGGAAACCTTTCTTGCACACCAGCTTCCCGATAAAGCGGGCGCAATGGTTACTCCGATAGGGCTGCTTGTGCTGCTTTTGATATTTGATTGGAGACTCGGGCTTTTAAGTCTTGCACCCGTTATTCTGGGCTTTGTGATAATGGCGGCAATGACAGGCACAAAAATGCAGGAGAAAATAAACGAATATCAGAACTCACTTGATAATATGTCAAACGAGGCTGTTGAATATGTCCGCGGCATACCCGTTGTAAAAACCTTCGGGCAGACCGTGTTTTCGTTCAGACGATTCAAACAGACCATTGACGATTACAGCAAATGGACAATATCCTACACAAAAGACCTTCGTATACCTATGATCTGCTACACTGCTGCCATAAACGGCGTGTTTGCGTTTTTGGTACTCGGAGCGGCTCTGTTTACCAAAAACGGGGTAACGGCATCTTTTCTGCTTGACCTTATGTTTTATATAATAATCACGCCTGTTATCTCACTGACACTCACCAAGATAATGTATATGAGTGAAAACGAAATGATAGTTGACGATGCACTTTCAAGGATAAATTCGGTCCTTGAATACAGTCCGCTGTCTGAAACTAAAAATAAAACCGCATTAAATGACTATTCGATAGAACTTGAAAATGTTGTCTATTCTTATGATAACAGTAAAAATGCACTTGACGGCATCTCGCTTAAAATAGAACAGGGAAAGACTGCGGCCTTTGTGGGACCGTCGGGCGGCGGAAAATCCACGCTTGCGGCGCTGATAACGCGTTTTTTCGACCCGCAAAGCGGCTGTGTAAAGATAGGCGGCGTTGACATAAAAGATATTTCCAAAGAAGAACTTATGAACACAGTTTCCTTTGTTTTTCAAAACAGCAGGCTGATAAAGGGCAGCATAGCGGAAAATGTACGTCTTGGCAGACCCGATGCTACCGACGAAGAAGTTATCAATGCTCTTAAAAACGCACAGTGCGAAGATATAATAAAAAAACTGCCAAACGGCATTGACACCGTGATAGGCAGCGGGATATACCTTTCGGGCGGCGAACAGCAGCGCATAGCAATAGCGCGGGCAATGCTCAAAAATTCGCCCATACTTATTTTTGATGAAGCAACGGCTTTTGCCGACCCCGACAACGAAGTGCGTGTACAGACCGCAATTTCCAACCTTGCAAAAGGCAAGACCGTTATTATGATAGCACACAGGCTTACGGCGGTAAAAAATGCCGATATTATTTATGTAATAAACAACGGCAAAATAGCGGAATACGGCAAAGTAAAAGAACTTATGGAAAATAAGGGGATATTTGAAAAAATGTGGAATGATTATCAGACCGCAGTTGAATGGAGGGTAGTATAATGCTTGAAAAATTACAAAGAAAATTCGCTCTGTCCGAAAAGGGTGCAAAAGACCTGGTAAAAGGCTGTTTGTTTTGTGCTTTGCAAAACATTTCGTTTATGCTGCCCGTGGGCATACTTTTTAAACTGGTTGGAGAACTGAAAAACGGCGGTATGGGAAGTTCGGTTTTCTATATCACAGCCTGCATTGCGGCATTGGCTTTTATTGCCGTTGCCACTTGGTTTCAATATAATTCCACATTTTTTGCAACTTACATAGAAAGCGGCGTAAGACGCATAACCCTTGCCGAGCGTCTGCGCAAACTTCCGCTTTCGTTTTTCGGCAAAAAAGACCTTGCTGATCTGACAAGCACGATAATGGCTGACTGCACCGTGCTTGAAACTGCGTTTTCGCATTATATATGCGCACTTGTCGGCTCATTTATATCAACAACAATAATAGGTTTAAGCCTGTTTTCGGTAAATTCTGTGATGGCTTTGGCAGCCCTTTGGGTGCTTCCCGTATCTTTTGCGATAGTTTATTTTTCGGGTGCTGTGCAGGATAAATTCAACCGTTTGTCAATGCGGGCAAAGACCGACTGCGCAGACGGTATTCAGGAATGTATAGAAACGATACGAGACCTTAAAGCCAACAATGCGGAAGAAAAATATCTTTCGGGGCTTTATGAGAAAATCGACTGTGTGGAAAAAGCATCTTTCAAAAGCGAACTTGCAACAGGCCTTTTTGTTGTGTCGGCGCAGCTTGTTTTAAAATTCGGCATTGCAACAACGGCACTTGCAGGTGCTTTGCTCTACCAAAACGGCAGTCTCGATATACTTACGTTTTTTATGTATCTGCTTGTGGTCTCGCGCCTTTACGATCCAATGCAGTCAACACTTACTAATCTGGCGGCGGTAATATCGTTAAGAACGAATATCTCAAGAATGAACGAGATACTTTATCATCCGATACAAGAAGGTTCGGAAACGCTTGACAACAACGGCACGGATATAGTTTTTGAAAATGTTGCCTTTTCTTACGAGGACGGCGAACAGGTGCTGAAAAATGTATCTTTTACCGCAAAACAAGGCGAAGTCACCGCACTTGTGGGGCCTTCGGGCGGCGGCAAAACAACGGTGTCAAGACTTGCGGCACGTTTCTGGGATATTTCGGAGGGGAAAATAACCGTAGGCGGCACCGATATTTCAAAAATCGAGCCCGAAACACTTTTATCGCTCTATTCGATAGTGTTTCAGGATGTTCTTCTGTTTAATAACACGGTTATGGAAAATATAAGGATAGGCAGACACGGCGCAACAGACGAAGAAGTTATTGCAGCAGCGAAACTTGCCAATGTAGATGAATTTGTTGAAAAACTGCCCGACAAATGGAACACGCTGATCGGGGAAAACGGCTGTGAACTTTCGGGCGGCGAAAGACAGCGTATTTCGATAGCAAGAGCATTTTTGAAAAATGCTCCGATAATACTTCTTGACGAGGCAACAGCCTCTCTTGATGTTGAAAACGAAACGCTTATCCAGACCGCACTTTTAAGGCTGATAAAAAATAAGACCGTGCTTGTGATAGCGCACAGAATGAGGACAGTATCAAGCGCAGACAAAATAGTCGTGCTTGCAGACGGCGTTGTTGCCGAAAGCGGTACACCCGAAGAGTTAAAACAAAAAGCCGGCATTTTTGCCGATATGCTGAAACTGCAAACACAAGGCGGCGAATGGACGATAATCGAGTAGGAGGGGGTGACTAACCCCC
>JAGAHK010000219.1 GCA_017627115.1 Bacillota bacterium
GCCAAGAACTCTTACAGGGGACAGGCACCTGTATGTACCTTGTCTTTTCGGTTTCGGAACAGAGCCAAACATAGCGATCACTTCCTCGCTTGACAAGCAATTTATAATATTATACAATAATCACATAAAACAGAAATTTATAGCAATATTCAAAGTGAATTTTTGTTATTCATTTTTTATTAAAGAGAGGGATATTATGGATTTTTTTGATTTTTCAGGCGGAGGAAATATGGGATTTGGCAGCGTTAAGAACGTCCTGCATTTTACAGACGAAGAGTTGTATGAGAAGCTGTCGCACATAAAGGTAAGTTTCGGTATACCGATAATGGGAGATATTTATGGAACTCCTGCGGTCATGTACAAAAATGTCACCCCGTTTTATGATATATTTGCAAGGGTACACAAAGACAAAATAATTATGGGAAAAATCGGTGCCGACAATGTGTCAAGTGTGGAAACAGCGGCAATGATGGAAGCCGATGTTATGCTCGAACGCAAGGATGCAGATACCTCAAAAGCAGACAGAGCGGTAGATGAATTGTTAAAAGTCATCAAAAAACTTGAAAATAACGAATCTGTTACCGTTTCCGAGGAGGCAATGCCCGCAAGGACATCTACAGGCAAACCCATTGCTCTTTATATGGAACAGAAAGTATTTACAATAAGCCCTAAATTCGATGTTTTTGACAGCGACAAAAATACTGTTTACCACATTGACGGAGATATTACCGGACATTTCTTTTCAATCCGGCGGGACGGCATCGAGGTGTTAAAACTCAAAAAGAAGATCGGAAAACTTTTATCCGAGTACATAATAGAAAAGGATAGCCAAGAAATAGCAAGTCTTAAAAAGAAATTCAGGATAGTTAATCCCGAAGTGAGCGGAACTGTTTTTTATGAAGAGCTGAATATCCGCGGTGATATATTGGGATTTGATTATGACATATTGCTCGGAGAACGAACGATCGCCCATATTGATTCGGACAGTTCAAAATGGGTAGCAGATGCCTATCGCATAAGCATAAAAGACGAAAGTATGCAGGATATAATTATTGCACTTGCTTTGATATGCGACAATGTATGCGACTGTGACGAAATATACCGACACCGTTAAGCTCCGTCCGAAAACATTTTTTACCAAATGGCTGCGTAAGTTGAAGTTTGTGCGATCCCTGCGGGATTTGAGCGGCAAATATCTGATTTCAAAGTCCGTGAACACAGCGAACGCGAGCCGTTTGGATATTTTGGCATTGTGAATATCAAAAGAACAAACAGCCGCTTCCCGATCAAAGTGATTCGGAAAACGGCTGTAAATGTTTTCGGCTACCGGCTTTTAGGGTGAGTTTGCCTCACTTTTTAGCTTTCGGCTGTGTTTAATTTTAGGGAAACGCTGATTAAATTCAAAAAAACAAAAATAATTTTAGCCGAAAGATCGCTGCAGTATTTTTGAATATTGCTAAAAAGAGGCTCAAACGCGTATTTTTTATAAAAATCCCAGCGCTGCAGCCCCTTTTTTTATATACAGATACAAACGGATGATTCAAAAACATCGCCGTTTACATTGAATTTTGCATCGCCGCCGTGCTTTTTTGCAATGGCGGTTATCGAATTTATCCCGGTGCCTATTTCGTTTCGTTTGCTTGAAATAAAGCCGCCGTTTTCTATGTGTATATTGCCGTCGCAGTTATTATCCATAGCGATATAGAGAATACCCGCTTTTATATATGAACAAAGTTTTATAAAACGGCCTTGACTTTCGGTGCGGCAGCACGCTTCCACAGCATTTTCAAGCAGATTGCCGAAAACTATGCAAAGCTGTGAATCGGTAAGGTCTGACCCTTTTGATATTTCGGGCGGTATTTCAAGACTTATATCATATTTTATATTATTATCCTCCGCAGCTTTTGCGTAATATGTTATTATCGCATTAAGCGCATCATTGCGGCAGTACACTTTTACATTGTCCTGCGGGATGGCTTTTATAAGTTTTTCAATATATGCTTTTGCCTTGCCATATTCTTTTTCGTCAATAAAACCGTCAAGAACTATGTACTGATGTTTCAGATCATGCCGTTGGCGTTTAAGTTCTTCTGCGGTATCTATCAGCATTCTTCCGCTTTCGTACTGTGCGGTCATCTGTTTTTCCATTATTGCCATGTTTTCGGCAAGACGGCGGTTTTCCGTTCTTAACATTACTATATTGCGAAGGTCTATACCCGTCAGATATTCGTTCATCACAAGAAAAACAAGTACACCTATCTGGAAAAACAGGGTATTATAACTTACAAAGTTAAGGCTGTAATTTATAAGTTCCATCATAACGAAAAACGTCATTGCAACATAGGCTGCGGAAAACTTTTTCGTATTTTTATCTTTTGTGCCCCTTATGCAGACGATCGTACACATTGCAATAAAATTCGCCAGCATAAGATAATGGAAGAAAAACATACTTTTGTGAAAAGGCAGTCTGCCCGAAAGCTGTAATATCACCGCTGCCAACACAGAAACGGCGGTAACGGCGGTAAGTGCATCAAGCACCTTGCTTTTTTTATCCTGTATGCAGCGCGTAAACATAAGTATCGGCAAAGATGTCACAAACATACTCATAAACGCACCGATATAAAGCAAATACGGTCTTTGAACGATAAGCACGGTAAAATTGCACTCACAAAGGCTCCATAAGCCGAAACTTATACCAAACAAGCCAAGCCACATTAAAGAACTTTCCTTTATTTCCGACGGCAAAAGCGCAATATACATTATTATCAGGAATGCCCCTATAAATATTTGCAGTATGGACAGCACAAACGGCACAGACATCTTAAAAAACAGATAGCGCATAAGGTCGCTTCCTTCGCCGTAAAGAGGCGGTGACAGACTTAAATTATCTCTGTCATAGGGAAACTCATAAATGAATTCTATATGCGTCACCTTTTCGACAGTCGGGATATTGATAAGACACACCTGCGTGGGCGGGTCTTTCAATATATCGGGGTAAGTGCCCTTTTGCCCGTAGCTGTATATTTCCGCATTATCCGCCGTTATGCGCAAAGGAGCGTAAACGGTTTTGATATACATCATATCATTCGACGATATGACAAAATCGTTGTACAGATGTATCTTTGCGCCCTTTTCAACATTTTTAAGCGTATACGGAAGAGATATCTTTTCTCCCTTTATATCCGTTCCTTCCACATCCATATACATTTCCGAAGCGGAAGATATGTTGCGGATATAATGCGGCGCGATATTTTTTGATAAAAGTACGCCGAACAAAACAAAGAAAACTATAAAAAATATTTTTAACAGATGCTTTTGCATATATCTCACCTGTTTCTCATTACAGAAAATACATATTCGTTGAAACTATCGCGTATCTGCGGAAATTCGCGCTGTTTTATAGGCACTTTTTCGCCGTTTTTCATCTCAAAAACATATATATTTCGGTCAATATTTTCAACGTGGTCAAAGTTTACGATATAAGATTTGTGGCAGCGAAAAAAATTTGTGCCGCAAAGTTCTGCGCTCAAACTGTCAAGCGTGCCCGTTTTATGCAGCATTTCGCCGTTTGAAAGATGTATGTATACCGTATGATTATTTTGTTCCGCAAAAACAATATCTTCGGTGTTTATAAGTCCCGTATTTTTCCCAAGCGAAACGCAGCGGCGCTTTGTGGTCATACGTCTTGAGCTTGCCCTTTCAAGCACTTCAATTACGGCATTCTGACTTACGGGCTTTTCAAGATACCTTTCCACATTAAGACGATAGCCGTCTATAGCGTGATCTACGCTTGTGGTACAAAATGAAATATAAACATCCCTGTCTTTTTTGCGTATGATCTCGACCGCTTCTACCCCTGTTATTTCTGGCATATAAATATCCATAAAAATAAGATCGTATTTTTTAGCTTCAAAGGTTTGTATAAATTCCGATGCATTTCTGAAAACAAATATATTCATTTCAAAATCGGTATGTTCAAGTATGTTTTCAAGCCTTTTAAGCTCCAAATCTTCATCTTCACATATAGCAACATTCAACCGCAAAGAGCGATGCGGACAATTGTGCAGCGATTGGCTTTCGGCTTTGCCGAAAGTTGTGATATCCGGCGAAGGCATAAACTTTATCCCCCTCACACATTTATTCAAAGACACGTTTTCCCTGTGCCTGTTCAAGAAAAGCGGCATAATCGGCAGCAAACTGCGCCAGCTGCAAACCTGCTGTCATTTCATTATTGCCGTCGTGCTTTGCTACGGCAGCAACCAGTGCATTATCATCGGTGATGCCGTTTTCGATAAGGTTTGCTATAAGCATATCCTCATCACTTATTTTTTTTATTCTGCCGCCTATTTTCAGCACTATACCGTCTGTTTTATCAATGTTTACATCTTTTTTCCATTTCATGGGTCTATCTCCTTTCAAACCCGCTCTTCGCAGCTCCCCTATGTATCAAGCCAAACTGTAAGGCTTTTCTTTCGGCTTCCGCACGGTTTTTCGCTCCGAGTTTCTGATAGATGTTTTTATTGTGTTTTTTCAATCCGTTATAGGTTATACCGCACTTTTCACATATCTCATCGGTACTCAGTCCCGAACAAAGCATTGAAAGTATCTGCGTTTCTCTTGATGTAAGCGTTATATCCGTTTTTTCGATATATTTCATATAGTCGGGATAGAAATTAGCTGTTTTTTCTGTTTCGTTTATCACTTTTTCCATAAAAGCCGCCGATATCTCATCGGTCTGTATTTTGGTAAGAAGCGGCAGCACAGCCTGTCCCTCCAGCGATATTATCCGTACAAAGTTGTATTCTTCGGCTTTTTTTAACGCTTTTACAAGATTATCGTGCCAATGTTCGTCATTCAAGCGATAAAGTATAACAGCAGTGAGCAAGTCGTTTTCTATCTGCATAAAGTACCTGTTATAGTTTTCAAAATACCCCGAAAGAAAAAATGCAAGGTCTGCTGGTTCCCTCAATCTGTTTTCGGCAATAAGACAGCGCAGTTTTATAATACTTCTGTATCTGTTCAAGGAACAAAAACTGTTTCTCTCTTCCGGAATTTTTTCGATAAAGCTCTTTCTGCTTTCGTCATTGCCCGCAAAAAGTCCGAGCCATACATCAAAAGCTTCCATATTCGGCAGCAGAAACTCCGCATCCGAACTTATGACCGCTCTTTTGAAAGTTTCATATACACGCCTTGCACTTGGAAGCTGCCCCTCCGAAATATGCTGTCTTGCCTGTATACCCACCGCAGCAAAGCCTATCTCTATCCTGCCGCCGTGCATTGCGGCTTCATATCCGCTTATACAGCGCGTCATAACTTCATAGGGCTGCATACTGCATTTTTCAAAACCGCTTTCGGCAAGTGAGATATTGACAAGGCCTTTCCCGTAAGTGCCGAGTATCATTTCAAGCGGTTTTTGCATAAACTTCGCTATCTGGGTATCATTAAGCGACCAGTCACAAAAATCAAGTCCGCCGTTCATTATTGACGGTACGTTGCTTGTTACCGAAAACTCGGGCAGGATAATTTCGCCGCTTGTCATAAGAGTAAAAGTGTTTTTCATTATACGCAGTATGCCCTTTGTACCCTTATGCGGCAAAGCAATATCCAGATAGGCAAGCCGCGACCTCGCCTCACGCTTTTTTTCGCGTGAAATATACGGAGCATTACGGTATTCTTCAAGTTTACGATACCATTCTTCGGACTTTTCGGGATCGAGCATAATATCATAAAGCATACTCATGCCCGCCATAAGAACGGGACTGTCTTCGATCTCATCTTCGGGAAGTCCGAAATAATAATCCTTCAATTCAAAATACTGTCCCGAACCCGGATGCTGTTCGGCATTTTTTATCAAAAGCCTTTTTATGCTTTGGGTATTGCCCGAACGGCGGTAATATTCAAGTGCTTTTGCAATATTTCCTTTGGTCTCGTAAAAAAGTGCGCCTCGGTTAAGATTTTCGGTTACTTCGTTTTTGCTGTATGTCATATCCTGCTTCCAGCAAAAAAAGCCCTGTACCTCATTTCGCAGGCTGTAATTTCCGTTTGTTTTAAACAGGAGATGCTTTGTATTATTTATACAGTATTCGATTACCTGTTTTACATTTGAATTTCCCGTTATAAAAGCTGCCATTTCTTCCGAAAACTCGTCATATTGGCAGACAGAAAGCGCAAAACGTCTGAAATCCTCGTCAAGCTCGTTATAAAGGGTATTATCCCACAAACGATACATATCATACCACGCAGCTTCCACAAGAGCAGGCGAAAACGGCTCGCCGCTTGCCATACGGTTTGCATAGCTTAAAAGGGCATAAGGATAACCGTGTGAAAGTCTTGCGGCTTCTGCGATAACATCGGGCTCGGCAGATACGCCGCGTTCCTTGAAAAAGAGAGCTGTTTCTGTTTCGTTCAGCACAAAATCACGCTCGTTTATGCGTACAAAATCAAGCTCCATTTCCTCTGCCGAAAGATACGGCGGAAATTCCCCTCTTGTCAGTATAAGGGTTTGTATTCCCCTCTGTCTGACCAGACCTTTTATATATGTATACGCATTTTCATCCCTGAGACGATGCGCATTTTCTATTACGACCACACTTTGTCTTATTTCGTTATAAGGCGGCATTTCGGACAATTTGCCCGATACACAGTCAAGTGTAAGTACCTTTTTTCTTCGGTAAAAATATTTTACCGCCGCTGTTTTGCCGTATCCAAGGGGTGCAGACATAACAACGGGGTCAAAGGCGGTCTCCGCTTTTTTTAATTTATCGTAAACACGGGCTGTCCGTATATAATTCACGTTAATATCCTCCTATTTTCGTCTTTACCATATTAGCATATTTCAAAATAAATGTACAGTACCCCTAAGGGTAGTTCGGGCGTTTTTTTGTCAAAAAAGCCCTGTTGCCGCCTGTCAACTGTCAATTTCGCACTTTAATGTTACGAAATTGACAGTTTACATAAAAAATAAAGTATGCTATTGTAAAAAAGAAGGGAAACTTCATTATTAAAAACACAACGAAATCAACATGAAAAAACAAGAAAGAAGGCAAATAAAAATGAAAAGATTTTTAGCATTAAGTTTAAGCGCACTCATGCTTTGCGGAGCATTAACAGCTTGCGGCGGCAGCACTGAAACAGAAGCACCCGCACCTGCGGAAACATCTGCACCCGCTGCCGATACAGCTGCACCCGCTGCTGATGCAGCTGCTCCCGCTGCCGATACAGCAAGCACAGATGGCCCCAAGGCATCCGGTGAAGGCTTCACATTCTCTGACCTTCAGGATAATTACGCTTTACTTTCAGACCTTTACGACAAGGTTGAGGCTGCTTATATGGATAACTCCATTGCACAGTCCGATGAGGTAGAGGCTAACCTTACGGAAGCAAAGGATCTTATTGACCAGATGGGCGAACTTACAGAAGCAGATTTTGCTGATGAAAAGGATCTTCTTGAAATGAACGATGCTATCTACAATATGTGTGAAGCACTTGGAGCTATCGTTGACAAGATGGAAGCAGCTCCCGCTGAAGAAGCTCCTGCTGAAGAAGCTCCCGCTGCCGGAAGCATCACATTTGAGGATCTTCAGAATGCTTATGTTGAACTTGTAGATGATTACAACACTATCAAGGATGCTGCCGAGTCCGGTGCTGTTACACTTGACGACGATCAGACAGCTGCTATGAACGAAGCTGCCGACCTTATCAACGAGCTTGGCGAACTTAACGAAGCTGATTTCACATCACAGGAAGATATTGATTCCGTTGGTGCATCTATCGTTTCTATAGACGAAGTTCTTTCAGCTATTGCAGCAAGCCTTTCATAATTCAAGTTTGAAAATTCTCTGCAGCGCCTAATATGCAGAAGGATTTCATGATAGAGAGCCGTTTGTCCTTTGGGCAAGCGGCTTTCCCCTTTTTCTTAAAAAAAGCACTGTCCACATGAACAGTGCTTTTTTTAAGATCAGTCTTGTTTTCAGTAAGATACAGTTTCGGTAGTGTAGGTGTTATTGTATATATCCGTCAGATTGTAATAGAACAGAGTATCGTTTTCTCCTATATCCTCATAGCTTACTTTTAATTCTCCGTTATATGTTATTGCCTCCCCGAATGAATAAACACCCACAAATTCACTGTTGTAATCATAAAAATCACACGAAAAATCCATCACATCACCGTCATTGAATTGTTTAAGACCTTTTTGCGGTGCGGCAAGCGTGTTTTCCTCCTGCGCCCTGCGATAGCCCGTAACATAGCCTTCGGGATGTTCCGAATCCCAATAGATCATTATTTCTATTTCTTCCTCGCCATTGAGCGTTGCGGGAACATAGCCGTAGTTTACATATTTATCGCCGTCTTCCAGATAATATTCCGTGTAAAACGGGACGGTCTGACCGTTCAGCGCGACCCAAGTATTATCAAAATCAACTATCATATCCCCGTCATCATCAAAACTGTACATACTGTCCCGGCCGAGGTCTATATAACCCTCGCCGTCATCTATAAGCACTTGCAGACTTATGTCTGTTATATTCTCCCAGTCTTCGTCACTCATAGAAAGGGCATAATGTCCGTCCTTTTCAAATATTTCAAGCTCGTCATATTCACTGAGTTCAAAATCGTCATCAAAATATTCCTCGCTCTCATTTTCGTTGTACCACGAAGCATTATGCAGGTTTTCGAGGAAGTCCGCCGCCGCAGTCGAAGAATAATTTTCGTTTTGGCTGTTGTTTGCCGCCACCTGTCCGCCTGTCATTATGGTGAGGAACTTATCAAAAAACGGCTCATATTCCTTAAAACCGTATATTTCCATATCCCCTGCCGTTTCTTCATAGTATTCGGGGCCTATATAGGGGAAATACATAGCAAGTCCGTTCGCCCCGTAGGTGGAGCTGTTTGAATATTTTACCGCACTTGAGACCGCATCTATAACCTCCTGCTTGCCCTCTATGCCGTCAAGCCTTGTAACATAGGATAAAATATCTATCTGTTCAAAACCGCCGTCGCCAAAATCTTTTGCATTGGCTCTTGCGTTTGATATACTGCCGTAAAGCTCGTTTATATTTTCTGCCGAGTTATTCATATACTTGCTCAAAGTCTGATAAGTATACGGTATCTCCGACAGATCGGTCACGGAAAGCGTATTTGTATCCCAGAAGCTCGAATCGGGGCCTTCAATATAATCGTCAACTATTATCTTGCCGAGTTCGACCGAGTCTATGACCGTGTTTCCCGAAAGACTGCTCACCCAGTTTGTATAGAACCAGCCCGTGCCGGGCTCCGTTTCTTCCGAAGCTACAAGGTAGTCCGCATAGGGTTCGAGCATATACGCCGTTTCAAGTGTACCCATAAGGCAGGCATCAAAACCTACTATATCAAATTTTACGCCGCTTTCGTCAAGCGCCTTGCCTATCTCCGACAATTCAAGCATTTCGTCCTCGTGATATTCATCCACACCGAAGCCAAGCATGGAGCCGCCGCCGTGGTTCCAGAAAACCAGTATGTTTCTGTCGGCGGGATAGCATTTTGCCGACCATTTTATAAACTCCGAAAGCGTGTCAGGTTCTACCATAGAAGTATTGCCCATATCTTCCATAAGGCTTATTTTTCCGTTCTGTATAACATGGCGCTGTGTCGCCCCGCTTTTTATATACGGATTATGCCATGTTTTTGTACCGCCCGTCTGCAAAGTAATGTTTATGCCCGATGTATCGGCGGCAAGTATCTCGTCAATATCTTTTGATGCGCTGCCGTCCTCGCTTTCAAGGTCGGAGCCTATCATATATATCATCAGAGTCGTTTCCGCCCTGTCACCGCTCAGATCGGTATAATTTTCGCGCTTGTCCTCAACGGTTATCTCATTGTGCATAAATGCAGGCTCATCTTCTCCCGACATTATCCCGATAATAAGTAAAAATATCACTGCCAATATCACCATCGTAAGACAGCCGCAGCCGCAGCCGAGTCCGATAAGACAGCCTTTATTTGATTTTTTTTGTTCCATAATATCTCTCCTTGAAATTCTGTTTCTAAAAAAGGGGCATATTTCAGCCCCTTAATTTTTATTGTCCATCCATACATAGCAGTGACTGCCCACACCGACACAGAACATAGTCACCGTAAAGCACCTGCCCCGCACTTACCTGTGTTAAATTTATATTTGCGCTCAGCATCACAGCCGAAAGCATAAAAGACAATGCGTTTTTTATTTTCACGTAAATTATCTCCTTTCAAAAAATCGAAAAGTTCTTTATTTTAGTATACCATATTATTTGCGAACAAAAACTGCCGGTTTCGTAATCCCAAATTTCGAAACTGACAGTTTACTTTATACTAAAGTTATTGTATAATAA
>JAGAHK010000220.1 GCA_017627115.1 Bacillota bacterium
AGAATTACTCCTCTGCCATAGACGAATACAATAAAGCACTTAAACTCGGCGGCACAAATAAAAATGAGATATACAGCGGTATGATATACTGTTATATCAAAAACGATCAGACAGATGAAGCTGTTGATTATATCAAGCTTTTGCTTGCAAGACATGAGCTTAAAGATGAAAGCTTCAGTGAAACTGCGCTTATGATAAATTCTGTCGATCCCGCATCGGCACAAAGGCTTCTGAATGCATATACCGAGACTTACGGTGAAAATGCTCCCTCAATAGCACAGCTTGTCGCTGCCTCAAAGTCAGACCCGGTACTTCCGCAGCTTGATATGCTCCAGGGTGCTTATGTCAGGATAAACAATGTAAAATTCAAGCCCGATAACGAACATTTCGGACATACCATATATTACACCACAGATAACAATGCACCGAGCGAAAACAGCAAGATATACCGCGGCGGGTTTGCAATAGACCAATCTGCGGATCTTCGCGCCGTATCATACAATGCGGACGGCAAAAGCTCAGAGATAGCTTTGTTCAGTTTTGTTGTGGATAAAGAAATGCTCAACGATCTTACAGAGCTGACAAATGAAGCACGCAAACTTTATAACGAGACAGAAGTCGGCACCGAGATCGGTCAATGCAGCACTTCGGCGAAGGATAAATTTGATATTACCATTAAAGAAGCAGAAGAACTCCTTACACGCGATAATATCCTGTTTATGGATGCGGAAAACAATGTTGATTATCTCAATGCCGCTATTGAGGATTTTAAATCGCGTATAAATACGGATGTCGATCCTCAAAGTCTTGAAAACCTTTTGAGCTTTGCAGACGAGGTCTATAATACAGTTAAGCTATCTCCCATAGCAAATGATGTATATAAACAGCTTGAAGAGCTTGACAGCGCTATTGTCTCTGCCGATAAACAGTTTGCAACAAGCGCCGAACTGAGCAGTGCATATTATACTCTCTATCAGAGCCTGCTTGATCTTAATTTTAACGGCTGCCGCAGCGCTTATTACAATCTGCTGATAACAGAAAACTGCAATAATTACATTATATATGATATAAACGGTGATATGATACCCGAACTTATCGTTAACCGCGGCTCAAACAAAGAAAATGCTATGTATACCTATTCGGTTCAGCAAGGCACGGCTGTACGTATAGATAATGTTGGCGATTTTGCTCAATTTGCGCGTTTTTATGAAAGTCATGACGGTATTCTCGGTTGTACCGATGAAAATGGAAACGGAGATTTTTATCTTGTAACTTTTGTTGACAATAAGATGAAAATATCCGATAAGCTTGACGAATACAGCACTAATGAGACTTTACGTACCAGCCTTTCGCCTGTTAAAACAAATCTTTCCGGCGATACATCAGCTTTGGATTTCTTTAAAAACCGATAAACTCTTGACCGGAGGAATTAAATTGAGAATACTAAAAAAAGTTCTGATTTTTATTACTATACAGTTTTGCTTCTGCATTCCTGTTTTTGCAGGTAATGTACACCTTTCAAGTGCCAAGATAAGCTCAGACGGTATGTTGAGTATAACAGGTTCTGTTACCGAACTTGAAAAAGAACAGTTTGTAACAGTTGTTATTTGTCCGATTCGCGAGGGAAGCTGTGATTTTGAAGATATAAGATATATTGATCAAAAAGAAATAAAGGATAAAGATTTTACCCTTGTTTATGCCCTTTCGCTTGATAAAGGCGTTTATGCCGCACGTATAGGCGGAAACGGAATAACTGTACCGCAATATCTTATAATCACAAAAGACAGTGATCTATATGATATAAAACTCGGTGATGTAGACGGAAACGGTGTTATTGAGGCGGCGGATTCCACTATACTCCTACAGTATATACTTAATAAAGCTGCGGTAATTCTTTCTCCCTTACAGCTTAAGGCAGCAAATGTAACGGGCAACACCGAACTGACGGCGGAAGATGCGGCATGGATACTGCAAAAAACGCTGAACGGCAGCGTTTTGTTTCCTGCCGAAACAAATAATTAAGTTTTATGCAATCAAACAAACGAAAGGTCAGATAAACGCAAAATGAACGATAAAATAAACTATTTAGGCAAAAAAATCGGCATTATCGGCGGAGGTCAGCTTGGACAGATGATGGCTCTTGAAGCTAAAAAAATGGGCTTTTATCTTATTATTCTTGACCCTACCCCCGATTGTCCCGCTGCTACTGTAACGGACGATCATATAATTGCGGATTTTGAAGACAAGAATGCCATCAGACAGCTTGCGGAAAAATGCGATGTTATAACATATGAATTTGAGCATATCAATACAGATATACTGCTTGAACTCGAAAATGAGGGATACAAGATATATCCTACGGCAAAAAGTCTTAAAATAATACAAAACAAACTGACACAGAAGCAGACACTTGCAGAACACGATCTTCCGATACCCGAGTTTATGGAAATCAAGGGTATTGAAGATATGTATTCGGCAGGCGAAAAATACGGCTATCCGTATATGCTTAAAACCTGCACGGGCGGCTATGACGGCAAAGGAAATGCCGTTGTTGATTCCAAAGCGGAAACGGAGGAAAAATACCGTGAGCTTGGCGGCGGAAATTTGCCTCTCATGGCAGAAAAAATGGTTGATTTTAAGACGGAAACTTCCATCCTTGCCTGCCGCGGGCTGAATGGTCAGGTCGTTATTTATCCCGTCGGCAACAATATACATAAGGACAGCATACTTCACGAGACTATCGTTCCCGCCGATATTCCCGAAAGCACCGTTAAAAAAGCTTCGGACTGCGCAAAAAAAGTTATGGAAGTTTTTCAGGGTATCGGTATGTTCTGTGTTGAACTGTTTATAACAAAGGACGATGATGTACTTATAAACGAGATAGCACCGCGTCCGCATAATTCGGGACATTACACTATCGAAGGCTGTGTGACCAGCCAATTTGAAAACCATATCCGTGCCGTTTCGGGGCTTCCGCTTGGCGATACATCACTGATACGGCCTACTGTTATGGTCAATCTTC
>JAGAHK010000026.1 GCA_017627115.1 Bacillota bacterium
CAAGCTCCCACTGAATTTGGAATTGCTTGCAATTCCGTTGGTTATGAATATGTAGCAGAAATTTATTTCTGCGGAATATGAATATCATTGACGTTACCATTTAAAACCGCTGTTCAGAACCTTTTGCAGTACTATTGCCGAGTCTGCTGCGGTTATCGTTTTATCCTTATCAACATCCACATATGTCAGATAATCGGATGTTTTGTATTCGATATTCATTTTGTAGCTTTTGTTGAGTACCTTTTGCAGTATTACCGTGCTGTCGGCAGCCGTGAGTTTGCCGTCCGCATCAGCATCACCCTTCATAGGCGTATAGGACTGTGAACCGCCGCCCTGCTGTGCTGTCGTGGTCTCGGTCGCTTTTTCGGTCACGGGCTGTGCCTTTGTTGTTGCCTGTGTAGTCGCCTGTGTTGTGGGCGCTTTTGTTGTTGCCTGTGTGGTCGCCTGTGTTGTGGGCACTTTTGTTGTTGCCTGTGTAGTCACCTGTGTTGTGGGTGCCTGTGTTGTCGCTTCCGTTTTAGGCTCTGTACTGCCGCCGCCCGAATAAGGTGCGCAGGTACGGCCCCACCATGTTGAGCTCCAGCCCGTTTTGCCCTGTACATAGGTTATAACAAGATCCGAGGGACAGCCGTCAAACGGATCTTCGCTGCCGTTGTATGTAGGAAAATCGCCTTTAAAATCTACTTTTTTAAGTTTTTTACATCCCTTGAATACAGAGTTTCCCATTGCATCGACCGTAGACGGTACAGTCACACTCTGCAATGATGTACATTTATAGAACAGCTGGTTGCCCATGCCCGTAAGACCCTCGGGCAGACTGACATCGGTAAGAGATGAACAGCTCATAAACGCTTTCATACCTATTTTTGTTACGCTGCTCGGTATTGATATGGATTTAAGCGAGGAACACATTGCAAATGCACTCTCGCCGACAGTTGTAAGCGTATTTGGCAGATTTATGCTTGTAACACTCATATTACCGCCGAAAACAGCATTGTTGCCGATTGCCGTAACAGGATAGCCGCCTAAATTGGACGGTACATCTATATAAGTGATGCTGTCACTTGACGAAGTAAAGGATGTTATAGTGGCTTTGCCGCCCGATACGGTATATTCCACAGTACCGCCCGTGATAGCCGTTGCCGCCTCAACTTCCACCGAAAATGCCTGTGATGCCCTTTCCGCTATATTATCTGTGCAGAACACCGCAAACGTAACAGCCGCCATAATGCAGGCTGTCAGTCTCCTTAATTTCATAATAATTATCCTCCCTTAATTTTTAATCCCTTAATTTTTATGATCTTCAGAACGTTTCCAGCATATTTTTGATTATGCAGTTTGCCTTGATCGCAGACTCCCTGAAAAAGCGTTCATAATTCACATCCGTACCCTCATCTGCATTATCCGATATTGCGCGGATAACAACAAAGGGTATTTTATTGAGATAGCAGGTCTGCGCGATAGCGGCACCCTCCATTTCACAGCACTTCGCCTTGAAAAGCTTCCAGATGCGTTCCTTGCCCTCCGGCGTGGATACAAACTGGTCGCCGCTGCCTATTCTGCCTATGCTTACGGGCAGACCGACTTTTTCAACGGCTTCAAGCGCACGCTTTATAAGCTGCTCGTCCGCCTTGAAATAGCTTTCGGGGATACCCGTTATCTCGCCCGGTTCGTCACCGCAGGCAGTAGTATCAAAATCATGATTTACAAGATCGTCGGAAATAACGATATCACCTATTTTAAGCTCGGAGGAAACAGCGCCCGCAACACCGATATTTATTACCGCATCAACAGCGTACATATCAATAAGTATCTGCGTGCAGACAGCGGCATTTACCTTGCCCACACCCGAACGCACAAGCACAACGCTCTTGCCCTCCAGCGTACCCATATAAAAATCCAGCCCCACTATGTTTTTTGCGGCTATGATATTCATATCCTCTTTTATAGTGGTTATTTCCTTTTCCATTGCACCGATAATGCCTATCATTGGTGTGCCTCCTTACTCGACGGTAACACTCTTTGCAAGATTTCTCGGCTTGTCTATATCCTCACCGAGACCGAGTGCCATATAGTATGCAAAAAGCTGCTGCGGTATATTCGCAAGCACGGATGTGAGCATCCAATGTGTACGCGGTATGTAGATAACATCATCCGCCACCTCTTCAATGCTTGTGTTGCCCTGCATTGCAATTGCAAGCACCTTTGCACCGCGCGCCTTTACCTCCTGCAAATTGCTCTTTGTCTTATCAAACAGTGCTTCCTGTGTTACCACGCCCACAACAAGCGTTGCCGATTCTATAAGTGCGATGGGACCGTGTTTCAATTCGCCCGCTGCGTAAGGTTCGCTGTGCAGATATGCGATCTCTTTAAGTTTGAGAGAACCTTCCATGCCGACAACATAGTCAAGACCCCTGCCGACATAGAACACGTTTTTGGAACCTATGTATTTATCGACAAAGCCTCTTATTGCAGGTACCGCCTTTGTAAGAATATCGTTTATCTGTGACGGAAGTTTCATCAATGCATTCTTTATTTCAACAAAGTTCTTTTCATCAAGCGTACCGAGTTCCTGCGCAATATGCAGGGTTATAAGATACATTGCTATCACCTGCGCCGAGAACGCCTTTGTTGAAGCAACGGCGATCTCAAAGCCCGCAAGCGTGTAGAGAACATCATCCGAATCACGCGCAATGGAGCTGCCGACGGCGTTTACCACGCCAAGCACCCTTGAACCCTTTGCTTTTGCGAGTTTAAGGGCGGAGTGAGTATCTGCCGTTTCGCCCGACTGCGAAACAACAATAACAAGCGTATGCTCGTCTATCAACGGGTCCTTATATCTGAATTCACTTGCAACTTCCGCATTGACGGGTATGCGCACCATTCTTTCAAGCAGATATTTACCCACAAGGCCCGCATAATACGCAGTACCGCAGGCAACTATATATATCTGGTTGATATTTTCAAGCTCCGCTTTGCCGAGTTTTATGCCGTCAAGCTCGATATGTTTGCCATCCTCGGAAAAACGTCTTGCAAGGTTGTCCGAAACAACTTTGGGCTGCTCGTATATCTCTTTGAGCATAAAATGGTCATAGCCGTTTTTCTGTGCTGCCTCAACGTCCCAGCTGTAGGTATATACATCGTGATGTACCTCATTGCCGTCTATATCGTATATTTTTATCTCATCGGCTTTGATAAGTGCAAATTCCTTATCGCCGAGAATATAAGCATCCTTTGTGTATTTAAGTATTGCGGGGATATCGGAAGCGATAAAGTTTTCGCCCTTGCCTATACCGACGATAAGCGGAGATTCCTTCCTTGCGGCTATTATCTGATCGGGGTAGTCCGTACAGAGCACACCGAGCGCATAGGAACCCTCGATAACATTAAGGGTCTTTCTGACAGATTCAAGAAGGTCGTTGCCCTGCTTGTAAAAATCGTCAATAAGGTGAGCGACAGTTTCCGTATCCGTATCGGAATGGAAAACATAGCCTTTTTCCTGCAAACGCGCTTTAAGTTCCTGATAGTTTTCGATAATTCCGTTATGCACCACGGCTATTTTATCGTCATTGCTGAAATGCGGATGCGCATTTTCATCCGACGGCGCGCCGTGAGTAGCCCAGCGTGTATGACCTATGCCTGCATTGCCCGCTGCGGGCTGTTCAAGCAGAAGATCGCGCAGGTTGGCCACTTTGCCCTTTGTTTTTCTGATATTTATAACACCCTCGGAAAGCACGGCAACACCTGCGGAATCATAACCGCGGTATTCAAGGCTTTCAAGGCCGTTTATAAGTACGGGCACAGAGTTCTGCGCACCGATATAGCCAACTATTCCACACATTTAAGAAATACCTCCTTAATTCAGCAAACCTTCAATAAGTCTTGCAAGGCGCTCCGCCTCGGCTTTGAGGACCTGCTTGTCCCTTCCCTCTATCATAACACGCACGATAGGCTCCGTACCCGAAGGACGGATAAGCACTCTGCCGTCACCCGAGAACTTCGCTTCAAGTTTTTCGATCTCGGATTTGATAGTTTCGTTTGAAAGGTAATCGTTTTTCTTTTTATTGTCAACACGCGCATTTACAAGCACCTGCGGCAGAACTTCCATAATATTTTTTGCTTCCGCAAGGGTCTGATCTGTCTTTTTGAGCGTTGTAAGCAGCTGGATAGCGGTGAGTATGCCGTCACCCGTTGTATTGTAGTCAAAGAAGATGATATGTCCCGACTGTTCACCGCCGAAGCAGTCGCCTTTTTCAAGCAGATGTTCCAGAACATAGCGGTCGCCGACTTTTGTTTTTTCTATATTAATGCCATTGTTCTTGCCCATGATGAACAAGCCGAGATTGCTCATTACCGTTGCAACGATAGTGTCGTTTTTGAGCGTTCCGCAGTCTTTCATATATTTGCCGCAGATAGCCATTATAACATCACCGTCCACCATTTCGCCGTTTGCATCCACAGCAAGGCAGCGGTCGCCGTCACCGTCAAAGGCAATGCCTATATCGGCGCCGTTTTCCTTAACGGCTTTGCAGAGACTTTCCATATGGGTAGAACCGCAGTTCAGGTTGATGTTTGTACCGTCGGGTTCGCGGTGTATGGCGATAAGGTCTGCACCGAGACGGTTAAAAGCAAGCGGAGCAGCCTTATAAGTAGCACCGTTTGCGCAGTCTATAACTATTTTTATGCCGTCAAGCTTGATATCGGTAGTTGAGACCACAAAATCCACATAATCATCCACAGCGGTATCCGAAACGGACTTCGCGCCGACCTGTTCCGCATAGGGACGCGGTATTTTGTCAAAATCATCATACATAAAACGCTCGATCTCGTTTTCAAGATCGTCACGCAGTTTAAAGCCCTGTGAGTTAAAGAACTTTATGCCGTTATCCTGCACGGGGTTGTGTGATGCGCTGATAACAATGCCCGCATCCGCGTCATACTTTCTTACAAGATAAGCAACCGCGGGTGTGGGTACAACGCCAAGGCTGACAGCATGCGCACCGACGGAGCATATGCCTGCGATAAGCGCAGCTTCAAGCATATCGCCCGAGATACGTGTGTCCATACCGACGATTATCTTTGCATTGTGATTGGTCTCCTTTGTAAGAACGTAAGCGCCTGCACGGCCAAGTCTGTAAACAAGTTCCGGAGTAAGCTCGGTATTGGCAACACCGCGCACACCGTCTGTTCCGAAATATTTTCCCATTTTGTGATTCCTCCCAGAAATTTTAGTTCAAAATAGTATAAAGTCAATGATATTCGTATTTGTCATTTTTTTCTACACATTATTTTTAATTATATCACAAGTAAAAAAAATATACAACTATTTTTATTTTATTTACGTTTTTCCAACTGTTAAGGGAAAACAGACAGGTAACAATAAAAACAGAATACCGCAAATCTATCCTGTTTGTCAAGCAAAAAGGACTGCCGTGTCAATTCAACCGCGGCAGCCCAGTTACGATATATTATTTGCCTGTTTTTACTCTCCAGCCCTCTTTATTTTCCTGTCTTGCTCTCGCAATTGCAAGGCTGTCCCCGGGAACGTCCTTTGTGATAGTGGAGCCTGCGGCTGTGTAAGCATTGTCTGCGACTTCTACGGGAGCAACGAGGTTGGTGTTGCAGCCGATAAATACATTGTCGCCTATCTTGCAGCGGAACTTGTTTTTGCCGTCATAGTTAACGGTAACCGTACCGCAGCCGAAGTTAACGAATTTTCCGACATCGGAGTCACCCACATAGGTAAGGTGGCTGACCTTTGTGCCGTCATCTATGGTAGAGTTCTTTATCTCGACAAAATCGCCTATTCTTACGTGTTCGCCTATCTTGCTGTTCGGACGCAGGTAAGCGTAAGGTCCGACTGTGGTGTAGTTATCCACAAATGCGTTTATCATAGTGGAATTCTGCACGGTAACGCAGTTATTCACCTTTGAGGAAGTGATGCGGGAATTGGGGCCGATGATGCAGTCCGAGCCTATCTCCGTATCGCCCTCGATATAACAGCCGGGAAGTATAAGTGTGTCCTCGCCTATCTTGACATCCTTGCCGATATAGGTATTGTCGGGATCCTGCAAAGTAACACCGTTGAGCATATGGAAAGCATTGATGCGCTTTTTCATGATCGTTGTTGCTTCGCCAAGCTGAAGCTTGCTGTTTACGCCGAGGAACTCGTCGGGGTCGTCGGCTACCATAACACCGACTTTACCACCGTTGTTTTTGATTATCTCAAGCGTATCGGTGAGATAATACTCACCCTGCGCGTTGTTGTTGGTAAGCTTTTCAAAAGCCGCCGTAAGGTCTGCGCCCTTGAAGATATAAACGCCCGTATTTACTTCCCTGCACGCCTTTTCTTCATCTGTGGCATCTTTCTGCTCAACTATCTTTTCAAAGTTCTCACCGCTGCGGATTATTCTGCCGTAGCCTGTGGGATCGTCAAGTATCATTGAAACAACGGTAACGGAATTGTTTTGTGCATTATGTATATCCGCAAGCTTTTTAAGCGTTTCTGCCGTGATAAGCGGTGTATCGCCGCAAAGAACAGCTATATCCTCGTCACCTTTAAGAAAATCGCCTGCCTGCATTACAGCATGACCCGTACCGAGCTGTTCCGTCTGTAGACCGTACTTCACCCTGTCGCCTATCATAGCCTTGACCATTGCGGACTGATGACCGATTATAACGCAGATATCGGATGCGCCTGCCTTTATGCTCTCATCTATTACATAATCAACCATAGGCTTGTCTATAACTTTATGCAAAACCTTGGGAACTTTCGATTTCATGCGTGTGCCCTGACCCGCAGCCAGAATGACCGCCTTAAAACTATTGCTCATTTCAAACACCTCGTTTATTATTTAAGTTTATTAATATGATACTATTGTATATCATATTGAAAACTTTTTCAAGATGTTTTTTTATCACCGCGCCTTTTTGTCATTTTTATTGGAAACACTGATTTATTGTTTTATATTCCCAAGCTCCTTGACCAGCTTTTCTTTTACATAGAGCGGTGCAAAAGGTCTGTGTCGGCTGTAATGCTCCTTTGCCACTGCAATATACTTTTCGGGATAGTCCATAATGCCGTAAAGTGCGGTCAGTTCGCTGTCCGTAAGCGGATTTATTTTGGCATACCGTTCTATTATATCGCCGTGTGTAAGCTGCGGCACGGGATTTTTCTTGTCATAGCGCTTTATCATATAGGCAAGGTCTGCAAGAAAATGCGACACTTTAAGTGTGTTCCAATTGGTGAGAGTAAGCCTGCCGTCAAGACTTGAAATAAAGTTTTCTTCTTTAAGGCTTCCGTAGGCATAGGTCTGCGCAAGACCACAGCTGCCGAGTGCCTCCGCAGCCCTCTGTGCGCAGGCAAAAACGCGCGGATAGTTTTCGCAAAAGAGTTTATCTATCTCCGAAAGCTTGTTTTTGCGGTTTATAATGCCCTTTATGTGCTTCAGAGTGCCAAGCCCCTTTTCGTAAGGCAGCGGCGGACACTCACCCGAAACGGGTATAAGTTTCAGCTCTTTATGAAATTTTGCGGCAAGTTCCGTCATTTTAAGAAAATCGCGTTTATTCTCAATATCGGGGCTTTGTCCGTGCGGTACTTTTGTAAGAATAAACTTATCCTCGCCGTACAGTGAAAACGGCTCGCCCTCTTGTGTGCATACTACGGGACAAACAGCTGTACCGTTTTCATAAAGCCGCTTATTGAGAGAAAAAAGCACGCGCAGCTCCTCCTCGGACTGCACAAAAGGATAAAGCCTGTAATAACCGCTGCCCGAAACTATTATGTAGAAATATTTGCTTTTTATGATACTGCGCGGAGATAAGCCGTAAACAGAAAGCTCGGGTATAGGAAAATCCATTTTTATGACCTCCTTGTGATGTCGGGTAATGATAATTTAACCTTATCACATAATATGCAGCAGTTTTGTTTTATATGCAAAAACGGCAGAACATCTTTACGATGCTCCGCCGTTTTTTATATATGGAAGGGGAATATATGAAACTTTTTCAATTACGATTTAGTTATTTGCTGCTGTCAGCGCCGTTACAGCCGAGGTCACAGTGCCCGAAGCAAGCTTTGTGCCGCCGCTTATCGTGCCGCCTGTGCCGTAGCCGTTCTCGTCAAGAGTGCCCGTGTAAGTGCCGCCCGAATACAATGTGTATGCAGTGCCGCTTGTTATGCTGTCGGAGCCGAGGATAACGGCTGAGGTATTTACCTTGACTTTAAGTGCGGCAGCCACATTGCCGTTTGCATCCGCAAGTGTAAGGAGAGTGCCTGCCGCTACAGATGTACCGCCCGTGCTGCCCTGTCCGGGTCTGCTCATACCGCCGAAGCCGCCGCCGGGTCCGCCCATACTCATACCGTTAATGCCGTATGTGACTGCATAGCCCTTGCCGCCCGTTGACGGTGATTCCGCCATGCCCGAGCTGCCGACTGCGAACAATACGCCGCCGTTGTAGTAAAGCTGTGCATTGTCGCCGAAGTCCACTGCCGTGTCGCCGTCGCTTGTGGGGCCGTTTACAATGACCGTACCGCCGTTTATTACGAGATCGCCGTTTGAGTCTACGCCGTCACCCATAGCCAACGAGTTCTCGCAGTAGATATAGCCGCCGTTTATTTCAAGGTAACCCGTTGAGCCCGTGTTGGGACCAAAACGGTTCTGATCCGTTGAAGTCGTATCATTGCCGCCTGCCGCGTTGATATTATCGTCACTTGAATAAATGCTCATTTCTCCGCCGTTGATGTAGATATACCAACCCTCGACACCCTCGTAGCTTTTAAGCACTCTGATCTTGCTGCCGTCATTTATTTTAAGCGTGCCGTCGGCATGGATGCCGTCATCACCGCTCGATACCGTTATATCGGCTGCGTTTATAGTCATATCACCGTCTGTATGTATGCTGTCATCCGTAGACTCAACAACTATCGTGCCGCCGTCAAGCACAGTTGAGGTACCCGATTTAAGACCCTTTGCGGAAATATCGTCCGCTGTGTTGATCGTGCCTGTTGTGGTTATGTTCAATGTCGGAGTACCGCTTATAACAAGGTCAGTCTCTGCCTGTATACCGTCACAGTAAGCTTTTACGGTGATATCGCCGCCGCTTATCGTCACCGAACCGACTTTTGCAAATATACCGTCATAGTTATAAGCCGAATCATATGTGCCGCTTGGAAGTACCGTAACATTCACAGTGCCGCCGCTTATCACTATATTGCCTGCCTTTGCGCCTATGCCTTTATCGGCTGCGTTTATCGTAAGGCTGCCGTCAAGTATATTTACATCGCCCTTTGTACACTGTATGCCGTTGCCCTTTTGGGATGTAAGGTCAAGTGTACCGCTTTCCACTGTCACACTGTCCTTTGCCTTTATTGCGTTGTCAACGGAATTTACCGTAAGTGTAAGGTTCTTTACTTCCACCTCGTCCTTGCCCGAAATGCCGTTTGCATAATTGCCGTTTATGATAAGTTCGCCCTTGCCTTTAAGGCTTATGCCGTCATGTGAGAATATGCAGCCGTCGGGTTCGTCGGTTGTCGTTACCGTGCCGTCATCCGCAGTTTCTGTTTCAAATACCGCAGGCGTACCGTCGGAGAGGGTGTTTGTCGTACCCTTCTTTGCACTCAGCTTTATATCGCCGCTTATGCCGTATATGGCAGGACCCGAGCTGTTTGTTATACTCACGCCGTTAAAATTGATCTCTGCATTGTTGTCGGTATAGCTTTCGTCAATATTGACTACAAGCTGACCGTTTGTAAGTGTGCCCGAGAAATTGTATGTACCGGGGCTTAAAACGGTTATCAAATTTGTGCTGTTATCCACCGTTATGTATTGGCTTGCGTTTTCTGCGCCCGAAACCGTGCTTGCGCCGTCCGCAAGAACAATGTCAAGCTCTATGGCTGCCGCTTCTTCCGTGCTGCCGCTTTCCGCCGCTGTCGTGCTTTCCGATGCGCCGCCCTGTGCCGACTGTGTTGTTGTCTCCGAAGTGCTTTCTTCAACCGTTGTCGGCAGTTCACCCGAGCCGCCCTCGACCTTGAACTTAAAGGCGCCGTCAAGCACTTTCTGCATTATAAAGACCGAATCAGCCGCCGTAATGCTCTTGTCGCCGTCAACATCAACAACTGTGAGATATTCGTCCGTTTTGTCCTCTATCTCCATTTTGTAGGCGCTGTTAAGCGTTTTCTGCAATACAGCCGCCGCATCATCCGCCTGCACTTTTCCGTCACCGTTTGCATCACCGTAAATAAAATCCGCCGCCGAAGCCTTTGTGCTTGCTTCAAACATAACCGCCGATGCCGAGATGACTGTGTCTTCCGTTATCTCCGCAGTTTCCTCCGCCGCAGTCGGCACCGTCACGGAACCGAAAACCATTGCAGCCACAGCCGCAATACTTATTAGTCTGCTGTACTTTTTCATTTTGCCCAACTCCTTGATATATTAAAACTGTTATTTTTGTTTTGTTGGGTCTTATTATATAGGGTGTTTATTAGAAAGTAATTAGAGATATATTAATTGTCGATAAATTTAGGTTAAAAAATCATTATCACCAAAAAAGGGGCTGTCGCATTAAAAATTATCTTGAAAATTAGCGATTAAGCCCCTTTTAACAGTTTTATTAACATTATCAGCGCCGCAGGCTTTAATCCGCAGTGCGGGCTTTGCCCGTGCGAGGAGCGGACAAAGTCCGCAAACCTTACAGACTTGCAAGTGTATCTTTGATGCACGCAGACAAGTCTGCCAATTGGCGAAAAACCTGTTTTTCGCCAGAGGGTGGAGCTTAATGCGACACCCTCCTTTATTTTGTGCCGAAGATCCTGTCGCCCGCATCGCCCAGACCCGGTACTATATAAGCGTTATCGTTGAGTTTTTCGTCAAGTGCGCCTACATATATCTCAATATCGGGGTGCTTTTCGCTCAACGCTTTCAAGCCCTCGGGTGCGGCGATTATGCACATGAACTTGATATGTTTGCAGCCCTTGCTTTTAAGGAAATCGACCGCCTGTATGGCCGAACCACCCGTTGCAAGCATCGGGTCGGGTACTATAACGAGCCTGTCCTCTATTTTATCGGGCAGTTTTGCAAAATATGCGTGAGGTTCGTGTGTATTTTCATCGCGGTAAAGCCCGATATGACCTATCTTTGCGGTAGGCACAAGCGAAAGTATGCCGTTTACCATGCCGAGACCGGCGCGCAGGATAGGCACAACGGCAAGTTTTTTGCCCGCGATAACAGGCACCTCTGCCTCGGTGATGGGCGTTTCGACACTTATCGTTTCGACAGGCAGGTCACGCATTGCCTCGTAACCCATAAGCATAGATATTTCCTCGACAAGAATACGGAAGAACATAGTACCCGTGTTTTTGTCCCTCAACATGGAAATTTTGTGCTTGATAAGCGGATGATCAAAAATAGTTACATTTTCCATAAAAAGGACCTCCTGTTTTGTATTTCGTGCAATTCACGCTTTTTATAAAGTTTTTCAGACCAATTATAAGCTTTTAGCAGTGCAAAGTCAAGACAGAGGGAAGTATTGTTATAAAAATAACAAATATTTCGGTTTACGCTTTTAATAGTATTATATTTTTCCCAAAAATTTTACAAGAAACCTATTGCAATAGTATGGAAAATCTGATATAATAACTATGTTAAAAAAATAACAATATATTTTGAATATATGACAGACAAAAGCAAAAAATAAACATAAATGCTTTATTGAACCAAATGTTTTGTTGATCTGTTATTGATTTGTTGAACGAAAGGAGATTTGCATATGGAAAACATCGTTATCGACAATCTTGAAGCGCTTACGCAAAAGATGAAGGAGATGAAAGCGGCGCAGCGGGAATTTGCGCATTTCACGCAGGAACAGGTGGATAAGATCTTCCTTGCGGCTGCACTTGCGGCAAACAAAGCAAGAATACCGCTTGCGAAAATGGCTGTTGAAGAGACAGGCATGGGCGTTGTTGAGGACAAGGTCATCAAAAACCACTATGCGGCGGAATACATCTACAACGCATACAAAAACACAAAGACCTGCGGTGTTATAGAGGAAGACAAGGCTTACGGCATAAAGAAGATAGCCGAGCCTATCGGTCTTATTGCGGCCGTAATACCCACGACCAACCCCACATCAACGGCAATATTTAAGGCGCTTATCGCACTCAAAACACGCAATGCCATTATCATCAGTCCGCATCCGCGTGCGAAACTGTCCACTATAGCCGCCGCAAAGGTCGTGCTTGATGCGGCTGTCGAGGCAGGCGCACCCGAAGGCATTATAGGCTGGATAGACGTGCCGTCGCTGGAACTTACAAATCAGGTGATGCGTGATGCGGATATCATCCTTGCAACGGGCGGTCCGGGTATGGTAAAAGCGGCTTACAGTTCGGGCAAACCCGCACTTGGCGTAGGCGCGGGCAACACACCCGCAATAATAGACGATACGGCGGATATACGCCTTGCGGTGAATTCCATCATACACTCCAAAACTTTCGATAACGGTATGATATGTGCTTCGGAACAGTCCGTTACCGTAGTGGGAGATATTTATGATGCGGTCAAAGCGGAATTTGCCGACAGAGGCTGCTATTTCCTCAAAGGCAGGGAGCTTGACAAGGTAAGGAAAACGATGATCATAAACGGCTCTCTCAATGCAAAGATAGTAGGTCAGAGCGCATATAAGATAGCGCAGCTTGCAGGTGTTGAGGTACCCGAAAACACAAAGGTGCTGATAGGCGAGGTAACATCGGTGGATATATCCGAAGAATTTGCACATGAAAAGCTTTCGCCCGTGCTTGCCATGTATCACGCAAAAGATTTTGACGATGCGATAGCAAAGGCGGAACAGCTTGTTGCGGACGGCGGCTACGGTCACACTTCTTCCTTATATATCGACCCTGCCGAGACGGAAAAGCTCGCAAAGCATCAGGCGGCTATGAAGACCTGCCGAATACTTGTGAACACGCCGTCCTCCCACGGCGGTATAGGCGATCTTTACAACTTTAAGCTTGCACCCTCGCTTACACTCGGCTGCGGCTCATGGGGCGGCAACTCCGTAAGCGAAAATGTAGGCGTAAAGCATCTGCTGAATATAAAGACCGTTGCAGAGAGGAGAGAGAATATGCTTTGGTTCCGCACACCCGAAAAGGTATACTTCAAAAAAGGCTGTATGCCCGTTGCTCTTGACGAACTCGGCACGGTAATGGGCAAGAAAAAGGCATTTATCGTAACCGACAGCTTCTTATACAAAAACGGCTATACAAAGCCCATAACCGACAAGCTTGACGAGCTCGGGATAACGCACACCTGTTTCTACAATGTCGCACCGGACCCCAACCTTGCATGCGCACTTGAGGGCGCGGAACAGATGCGTTTGTTTGGACCCGATGTTATTATCGCACTCGGCGGCGGTTCGGCAATGGATGCAGGCAAGATAATGTGGGTGCTTTACGAGCATCCCGAGGCTGATTTCCTCGATATGGCAATGCGTTTTCAGGATATAAGAAAACGTATCTACACTTTCCCGAAAATGGGCGAAAAGGCTTATTTTGTGGCTATTCCCACATCTTCGGGCACAGGCTCCGAGGTAACGCCTTTTGCGGTCATAACAGACGAAAAAACGGGCACGAAATATCCGCTTGCGGACTATGAACTCCTGCCCGATATGGCTATAATAGATGCCGACAATATGATGGATCAGCCCAAGGGACTTACAAGCGCCAGCGGCATTGATGCACTTACACACGCACTTGAAGCCTATGCATCCGTAATGGCGAGCGACTACACGGACGGCATAGCTTTAAAGGCTATGAAGCTTATTTTCAAATATCTGCCCTCCGCTTACGAAAACGGTGCAAAAGATATAAAGGCACGCGAAGAAATGGCAAACGCAAGCACGCTTGCAGGTATGGCATTCGCAAACGCTTTTCTGGGTGTATGTCACTCGCTTGCGCATAAGCTCGGTGCTTTCCACCACCTGCCGCACGATGTTGCAAATGCACTTCTGATAACTTATATAATGCGTTTCAATGCGGCACACGTACCGACAAAAATGGGTACTTTCAGTCAATACCAATATCCGCACGCACTTGAACGCTATGTTGAATGTGCAAACTTCTGCGGCTTCTTTGGCAATACTGATGAAGAAACGCTTGAAAACTTTATAAACGGCATTGAAGAACTCAAAGAAAAGGTCGGCATCAAAAAGACTATCCGCGATTACGGCATTGAAGAGAGTGCTTTTCTTGAAACACTTGACGATATGGTCGAGCAGGCATTCGATGACCAATGCACGGGTGCAAATCCGCGCTATCCGCTTATGAGCGAGATAAAAGAGATCTACCTTAAAGCATACTACGGCAACTGAAAGGGGTGCAGAATATGGCAGAGATAAAACTTGAAAATCTTATTGCAGAGCGCAAAAACAAAAAGATATACAGAGACGGAAACTACAAAATAAAGGTATTTGACAGCGAATTCTCAAAATCCGATATACTTAACGAAGCCTTAAATCAGGCGCGTGTCGAGGAAACGGGTCTGAGCATACCCGCACTTGAAGAAGTGCGCAAAATAGACGGCAAATGGGCTATAATAACCGATTTTGTGGAGGGCAGGACCCTTGCCGAGATAATGGCGGAGGACAGGGCGAACCTCGGACGCTATATGGAAAAATTTGTAGATATACAGATGGAGATACACAGCAAGCGCGCGCCCCTGCTCAACAAGCTCAAAGACAAGATGAACCGTAAAATAAGCGAGACCACCCTGAGCGCAACAACGCGCTATGAGCTGCACACGCGCCTTGAGGGTATGCCAAAGCACAATAAGGTATGCCACGGCGATTTTAACCCGAGCAATGTTATAATCTCACCCGAGGGCAATTATTACGTTATAGACTGGTCGCACGCAACGCAGGGCAACGCAAGCGCAGATGCCGCAAGGACTTATCTGCTTTTCAGCCTTGCAGGCGATACCGAAGCTGCGGAGATGTACCTTGATATGTTCTGCCGCAAAAGCGACACCGCAAAACAGTATGTGCAGGCATGGATGCCCATAGTTGCCGCTTCACAAAGCGTAAAAGGCAACGAAGAAGAACGTGAGTTCCTGCTTAAATGGGCGGATGTTGTGGATTATGAGTAATTCAAAGCGTCGCAGACTTTAATCCGCAGGTTGTTTGCGCCGCTGCAAGCGGCACAAATCCCGAAGGGACGGCGCGAACAATTCTGTTCGCTGCCGCTATACCGCGTTTTCACCGAGGAGCAAAACTTGCTTTTGCTACAGATATTCGGGCAAGTGTATCTTTGATGCGCGCAGCCCGAATGCAATTTGACAGCAAACATTAGTTTTCTGTCAAGGCTGTCAACTTTATCGACAGCCAAAAAAAACCGCGTTATTCACGCGGTTTTTTGTTCGGGCTTTTTACAGCGCCGATAATGTTTCTTTAACTAATTGACTTACAAGCCTGTTATCCGCACGGCCTTTGGTCTGCGCACTGACTGCGCCCATGACCTTGCCCATATCCTTCATGGATACCGCGCCCGTTTCTTCAACGGTTTTAAGGATAAGTTCTTTGATTGCGTCTTCTGACATCTGTTCGGGAAGGTATGCTTTCAAAATAGCAATTTTCTTTTCGGCTTCGTCAATCAAGTCTTGTCTGTCCGCCTTTTTAAAATCGGGCAGGACATCATTCAGCTTTTTGATCTCTTTGTTGATAACGACCATAACATCCTCATCGGATGCCTCTATCTTGTTATCTTTTTCGATTTGCAGCACGCCTGCGCGGACCATCTGAACAATGTCTTTTTTAACAGTGTCCTTGTCCTTCATAGCCTGCTTCAGATCGGCAAAAAGCATGTCTTTTAAAGCCATAAAACCATTCCTTTAATTGTACTTGCGCTTTCTTGCAGCTTCAGATTTCTTCTTACGCTTAACGCTTGGCTTGTCATAATGCTCTCTCTTACGAACCTCGCCCATGATACCTGCTTTAGCACAGTTTCTTTTAAAACGGCGAAGAGCACTATCCAAAGATTCGTTTTCCTTAACTCTAACTTCAGACATCAATTTTCCCTCCCCTCGGTTACGTTTCGGGTGGTGAATGATATACATAACCACACATTACAAAATTATACACAAAAAATCAGCTACAGTCAACCGTTTTTGCAATTTTTCCGAAAAAAAAATTACCAAAAATCTTTTTTAGATTATGTAAATTTACACAAAAGGAGCATTTCCGCCATTTTATTGCCGTTTTTGCCGCATTTATCGCCTATTCTGCAAAATCTTTACATTTTGTTCATATTTTTTTAACATTTGATTGACTTAATGTTTTTTATATGATATAATAATATAACAATGCATTACGGACAATCTCAAAATTAAAACCAAAACAGAAGGGCGGTGTAAATTATGCGCAAAAAACTACATAATATTCTTAAAGACGAACAGGCTTTCTCACTCGTTGAGCTTATAATAGTAATAGCTATAATGGTAGTTCTGGTAAGTATGATGGTACCAAAAGTTACGGGGTATATTGAAAAGGCGAACCGCATACGAGCGCTTGAAACGGCAAGAACATTGGTAAACGGTGTGGAAGTCGGTCTTGTTGACCGCGCGCTTGTCAACGAAGAGCGTCTTGTGAAATACTATTATCATAAAGATCTTGGCAGGAGCAGACCGCTTGTTGCAGGCTGTATAACAAACTATATGTTCTCAAGAGCGCAGAAAGGCGAAAACTATACAAACCCGACTGACCTTGTCGATTTTCAGCTGGCACAGCAGGTGCTTACCGCAGTGCACAGCGAGCACGGGGTCAAAAATCCGCCTTTGGTATTCAAATATCCAAATGCTGCAAACGGCAGAACTATACGTGAGGTATGCCACAGTACATACGGTACATCCGATGCGGTAATATTCATATACGCGCCGAGCGGCGGTGTATACTATGCACAGATATGTTTAAGGGGTTCCTACCTTGTAACATATGAAAACGGCGAATACGATGTTGAAAACGTAAAGAGAAACCAGGACCGAAGATTTGCGGGTACAGAAAAAGTATCTAACTTCAACGGCAATCAGTGGTAAAACAATCAAAAAAAATAATCAAAAAAACGAGTGAGTCACAGCGGCTCACTCGTTTTTATTTTTAAAGCAGCCTTTTCCTGTCAAGGTTGCGCAGCTGCAAAGCCTCGGCAATATGGTTCTTTTTTATATCCTCACTGCCTGCAAGGTCGGCTATGGTGCGCGAAAGTTTAAGTATCTTATGATACGCCCTGCCGCTTAAACCGAGCCTGTCAAATGCAAGCTTCATCAGGGAAGTTTCCTCATCACCCAAAGCACAGTATTTGTTTATCTGTGATGCGGAAAGCTGCGAGTTAAAGTAAATACCCTCGTTTTTATATCTCTCCTGCTGTATTTTATGCGCCTTTACCACCCTTGCCTTTATATCGGCGGAGCTTTCGGAGGGCGCACGGCTTCCCATTTTGTTGAAATCCACCGCCGCAGCCTCGATATGTACATCTATCCTGTCAAGCAAAGGACCGCTTATTCTGCCCATATATTTCGCTATCTCGCTCTCCTTGCAGGTGCATTTCTGCGAGTAACCGTGATAGCCGCAGGGACAGGGGTTCATACTTGCAACGAGCATAAGGCTTGCGGGATAGGTCATTGTGCCGCCCACACGGGAGATAGTGACCTCGGCATCCTCCAGCGGCTGCCGCAGTTCTTCAAGCACCGAGCGCGCAAACTCGGGCAGTTCATCAAGAAAAAGTATGCCGTTATGCGAAAGGCTGACTTCACCCGGCTTCGGCACTCTGCCGCCGCCTACCATAGCCACATTTGATATGGTGTGATGCGGCGAACGGAAAGGGCGCTTTGTGATAAGTGCGTTTTTGTTGCGCAAAAGCCCTGCGACCGAATATATCTTTGTTATCTCTATACTCTCCTCAAAACTCAGATCGGGCAGTATACCCGGCATACGCTTTGCCATCATAGTCTTGCCAGAGCCGGGAGGACCTATCATCAGCACATTGTGCATACCTGCGGCGGCTATCTCCAGCGCACGCTTCACACTCTCCTGACCCTTTACATCGCTGAAATCAAGCAATTCGCCGCCGCCTGCATTTTTAAAGACGGCATCTATATCCACGGTAAACGGCATCACCTTGTTTTCGCCCCTGAACACGGATATAGCCTGCAAAAGATGACTTACGGCATACACCTGCATCCCCTTTACAAGCGCGGCTTCCTCGGCGTTGTCAAAAGGCACTATACACTGCCTTATCCCCTGCTCGTATGCAAAATGCAGCATAGGCAAAACGCCGTCCACGGGGCGCACGGAGCCGTCAAGCGAAAGTTCGCCCAGCACGATGATATCCTCACGGCTTTCTATAACACCCATACATGCAAGTATGCCTGCGGCAATTGGCAGGTCGAATGCCGCGCCCTCTTTTTTGGTATTTGCAGGCGCAAGGTTGACGGTAACGTGTTTTGACGGGATCTCGCAGTCGGTATTTTTAAGCGCCGTCCTGACCCTTTCTTTGGACTCCTTGACCGCATTGTCGGGCAGGCCGACTATATCGAAAGCGGGAAAGCCGACACTTATATCCACTTCCGTTTCGACCAGATAGCCGTTTATGCCCGTAAGAGCGGCAGATAAGATTTTTGCAAGCATAGGCTTATTCCTCCGTAAACTCAAAATCAATGGTTCTTGTGACAAGGCTTGCGCTTATCAGCTTAACACGGACACTGTCGCCGATCTTATACTCCCTGTGCGTGTGTTCGCCGAGATATGACATATGCTCCTCGTCAAAGATATAGTGATCGTCGGTAAGGTTTTTCAGTGCGACCATACCCTCGACCGTGTTCGGCAGCTCGACATATATACCCCAGCTTACAACACTGCTTATTATGCCGTCAAAGCACTGCCCCACCCTGTCGGACATATATTCGACCATTTTGTATTTGTCGGTCTCACGCTCGGCATCTTCGGCACGGCGTTCCGCCATGGAACAGTGCGAAGTTATCTCGGGCAGGTTCTTGTCAAGATAATGAATATCGTTTTCGGTGAGCGTACCCTCAAGGTTTTTGCTGATTATGCGGTGTATCTGTAGATCGGGATAGCGGCGTATCGGCGATGTAAAATGGCAGTAGTACTTTGCCGCAAGACCGAAATGACCGCCGTTTTCGGGGCTGTAGCGTGCCTGCTTCAAACTGCGCAGCACCATACGGTGGATAAGCATTTCTTCGGGCTTGTCCTTTGTCTGCGCAAGCAGTTTCTGAAAGCTTTTCGGGTGAGTGGCACTGCCCTTTAAATAATAGCCCAGACCGCCGAGGATATCGCGCAGTTTTTCGACCTTTTCGCTGTCGGGTTCCTCGTGGTTGCGGTAAACGAAAGGCAGTTCAAGCCAGAAATAATACTCGGCTATACACTCGTTTGCGGCAAGCATAAACTCCTCGATAATGCTTGTGGCAAGATTGCGCTCATAGGGCTTTATATCAACGGGCTTGCCGTTTTCGTCAAGAATTATCTTTGCTTCGCGCGACTCAAACTCTATTGCGCCGCGTTTTCTGCGTTTTTCAAAAAGAATATCCCGAAGCTGCGCCATAAGCCTAAACTGTGGCAGAAGTTGGGCATATTCTTCTGTGTAGGGGCTGTTTTCGTCACATAAAAGGCTGTTTACAACGGTATAGCTCATACGGCGGTCAACATTTATCACCGCGCGTTCTATCTTCTGCGAAAGCACCGTGCCTGCGCTGTCAAGTTCCATTATACAGCAAAGGCAGAGCCTGTCCTCGCCCGCATTGAGAGAGCAGATGCCGTTTGAGAGTTTATGCGGCAGCATAGGTATGACCCTGTCAACAAGATAAACGCTTGTACCGCGCTCGTAAGCCGCCTTATCAAGCGGACTGCCCTGCGTTACGTAATGCGAAACATCGGCAATATACACGCCAAGACGGTAATTGCCGTTTTCAAGCTTTTCAACGGAGACCGCATCATCAAGGTCTTTCGCATCCTCACCGTCAATGGTCACCATCTGCACACTGCGGTAGTCACTGCGCCCCGACATTTCTTCCTCGGAAACTTCAAGAGGTATATCCTCGATATATTTGTACACTTTTTCGTCAAAATCCATAGGCAGTTCAAACTGCCGTATTATAGACACAATATCCACACCCGGGTCATTGATATGACCTATTATCTCAACGACCTTGCCCTCGGGCTTGCTGTTTTCGGCGGCGTTTTTTATTATCTTTACAACTACCTTATGTCCCGATACCGCGCCAAGAGTATTGGCCTTTGATATAAAAATATCGTCCGCAAGCTTTTTATCATCGGGTATGACAAAGCCGAAACCCTTTGACTGCTCGAAAGTGCCGACAATGCTGTGCATACTTCTGTCAAGTATCTTCACTATCTCGCCCTCGGCGTGTCTGCCGTTTTGCGAGGTTATGCGGCACATTACCCTGTCACGGTGTATGGCGCCGTTGGTCATGGCGGCAGGAATGAAAATATCCTCGGCAAAGGGGCTGTCCTCGCGCGTTACAAAGCCAAAACCGCGCGCATTGCCCGTAAAAGTGCCCGTGTAAAGGTTCTGATCTTCGGGCAGCATTATTTTGCCTTTTTTTGTCAAAACTATCTTGCCTTTTTTCTCCATTTCGCCGATAATATCATAAAGCATCTGCATATCGCCCGAATGTATGTCCAAAAGCATTGCAATATCATGCACCGTCATGGGATTATACTGCTCGGAATTGATAAAACCCCATATTTTCTCGTAACGAGCTTCAAATAAATTATCCGTATTTTCCATAATGCGACCCTCCTCAAAAAAGTTACTTTAATTATAGTATAACAAAAACCATAAAAATAATCAATCGTATTATATTTGAGTTTTGCCATTTTTGTTTTGAGTTTTCTCTTTTTTA
>JAGAHK010000221.1 GCA_017627115.1 Bacillota bacterium
AACGACATTTAAAAATGTCCTTTACTATAACCCTGCGGGGCATGCACACGACTGCGTACAAGGAATAAAGCCGCTTTGCGGCTCGCAGTCGGCGCAAGTAAACGCCCAAAGTCCAAAGACTTTTGTCGTTTACTATAAATAAGAGTTAATTGGTAAATGCCCGACAATAAAAAAGGAGTGACTATTATGGATCCAAGAAAAACAATTAAGGTACTTGCTATCCTCGCACTTGTTTTCGGTATCATAGGGGTTATCGGAAGCTTATTGATGCTTGTTGGCGGCGGTGCTATAACAGCAGTAAGCCAGAATGAGCAGATCATGTCGGAAGTTGCAAACGACCAGGAAGTTGCAAATGCAGTAAACGATGCAAACAATGCTTTGGGCACTGATATGGATGCAGCAACAGCAACAGCATCTACAGGTGTTATGGTTATTATTGTAGCTCTTATTTCTCTTATATCTGCTATCACAGGTATACTTGAAGGCGTTTTCGGTCTTAAGGCTGCAAACGGCAAGGGTGCAAAACCTGCATTTATCTTTGGTATAGTTGAGATCGTTCTTGCTGCTATCGGTCTTATCGCAAGCGGCTTCTCAAGCCTCTTCGGTTCTGTCATCAGCATCGTTATCGCAGCTCTTTACACATACTGCGCAAAGCAGATCCTTGACGAAGAGAACGGCGCACAGGCTGAATAATTAAATATTTATTCAAAACACTTACGCAGGCGGAAAAAAGACCGCCTGCGTTTTTTGATAAAATTTAAACCCTCAAAAAGTAGTATTTTAATTGACAATGTAAACCGTTTGGTATAGAATAGAATAAGAAAGGGAGGTGTTTTTTATGCCAACAACACCAACACAAATACGAATTGACAGCGAAATAAAAAAAGAAGCAACGATATTATTTAAAAATCTCGGGTTGGATATGTCGGGAGCGGTAAACTTGTTCCTTTACCAATGTGTACTCAGGGGCGGACTGCCTTTTAATGTGGAAATACCAAATTATAATCAGCAAATGTCCGAAGCCTTTGCCGAAGCGGAAAAAATATCCCGTGACCCGGACATCAAGGGATATACCGATATGGATGAGTTAAAAAAAGCGCTGTTGGAGGATTAGTGTAATGTATACAGTGAAATTCACAACAGCCTACAAGCGCAGTTATAAACTTATGTACAAACGAGGTCTTGATTTATCGCAGTTAGATAATATTGTCGATGAATTACGCAAAGGAAACACTCTTGACGAAAAGTATAAAGATCATCAACTTCAAGGGGAATATGCTGGCTTTAGAGAATGTCATATCAAACCCGATTGGCTGCTTATATATAAAGCAGATAACGATATACTTGTTTTAACACTTGTTAATACGGGCAGTCATTCGGATTTATTTAGTCGTTAAAATGATAGAGGTGAAAAAATGTTTAACAACAAAGACGAGAAAAAAGGACTTATCAGCGTTATAAAATATGAGGGACCGAATGATGTATTCGTGTACAAGCACCCCGTTGAGGATTTTAACCTGGGTTCGCAGCTTATTGTGCATGAATCGCAGGAGGCGCTGTTTTTCAATGACGGGCGCGCGCTTGACCTGTTCGGTTCGGGCAGGCACACGCTTGTAAATCAGAACATACCGCTTATAAGCGAGCTTTACAAACTGCCTACGGGCGGCGATGCGATCTTCCACAGCGAAGTATACTTTATAAATATGACTACGCAGATGGGCATAAAATGGGGCACAGACAGCAAAGTGCGCCTGTTTGACCCTGCTTCGGGACTGCATATCGAGATAGGCGCCTGCGGTAATTTCAACCTGCGTGTGAACGATTCGCGAAAGCTTGTGCTTAAGATAGTCGGCACGGAAAGCGGTCTTGCACAGGGCGATATGCTTGGCGAGGGTGTGAGCTACAGCACGGGCAAGTTCAAGGCACTTGTTATGAACAAGGTGAAATCCACGCTTGCAAGGGCTATTAAGGAGCAGAACATCAATATTCTTGAAATAGATGCTTATCTTGACGTATTGTCGGAGAGTCTGCGCGGCATAATCAACGAGACCCTTGACGAATACGGTCTTGTTATGCCCGAGTTTTACATAACAAGCGTGATGACACCCGATGACGACCCCAATTTCAAGCGTCTTAAACAGCAGTTTGCTGACAAGACTTTAAAGGTGCGCGAGGAAGAGGTAAGGCGTGCGGAAGCCGAAGCGGCACAGGGCAGAAAAATGGTCGAGGCGCAGACGGAAGCACAGTTAAAGACCGTATCGGCAACGGGCGAGGCGGAAGCTTTGAAAATAAAGGCACAGGCAGAGGCGGAAGCCTACAGGATGCAGGCGGAAGCGGAAGCGCGTGAAATGCAGATGAAAGGCTATACCTATCAGCAGGAGACTGCAAGACAGGTGGGTCTTGAAGCTATGCAAAACGGCATTACGGGCGGCGGCTCGGGCGGTTCGGGTGGCGGCCTCGGCGATATAGCGGGTCTGGGCGTTACGCTTGGCGCAATGGGCGGCGTTATCAATATGACAAAGGATGCGCTCGACCCCATAATGGGCGGCAGTTCACAGGTCGGCGCAGGTTTCGGAAATGTAGTGCAGGGCAATGTTCCGCAGGGAACTGTTGCTGCCGATAAGTGGGTATGCTTAAAATGCGGTCAGGCGGATATAACGACAAATTTCTGCCCGAACTGCGGTGCGGCAAAGACAGAGTCCATAGGCGTCGGCTGGGATTGTGTCTGCGGCAGAAAGGGCATAACAAGCAATTTCTGTCCCGACTGTGGTGCGAAAAAGCCGGAAAAGCCCGAAACATGGGACTGTGTATGCGGTGCAAAGAACATAACAAGCAAGTTCTGTCCCGACTGCGGCGCAAAAAAGCCCGATACCTGGGACTGCGTGTGCGGTGCAAAGAATATAGCAAGTAAATTCTGCCCCGAATGCGGTAAAAAACGAGGTGACGAATAATGAGCGATAAAATGAAAAAGTCGCTGTTTGCCTTTTACGGCATATGGGCGGCGGCTGTCCTGCTTATTATCTTTATTGTACCGACCGAAAAAACAAGGGCGGATATCGGTATGATACTGTTTTTTGTGCTTGCGGCGGCAGTCAGCTGCGGCATTACATATATGGGCTTCAACAAAGACGGTCTTGTATCGAAGATATACGGCTTGCCTATGTGGCAGATAGCCGCGCGTTACTGCGGCATACAGACAGTTGTTACGCTTATCTTTGTTTTTAAGCACTATCCCGTGTGGATAGGCGCAGTCATAAGCGTTATACTGCTTGCCGCCGCACTTATAGGCACTATGGCGGCGGAAAATGCAAGGGATATGATAGCGGGCGTTGATGACGGCATCAAGGACAGTGTAAGGCGTGTGAAAATGCTGTACACGACAGCACAGAGCCTTGCGGCGGACTGCGAGGATGCCGAAGCAAAGAAAATGCTTGAAAAACTTTCGGAAGAACTGCGATATTCCGACCCCGTTTCCATACCCGAAGTTTCGGGGTTGGAAGACGATATGGAGTCGGGACTTGAAGAAATAGGCAGTATGATAGAGAATAAAAACTACGACGGTATCACCGAAAAAATAAAAGCCGTACAGACTTTATCAAGCAAAAGAAATACAGCCTGCAAAACGGCAAAAAGCATGTGAAACTGCCGTAAAGCCTGTTTTGTCGAAATTGAACGGATCGGGTAAATACTAAAAAGAAAAA
>JAGAHK010000222.1 GCA_017627115.1 Bacillota bacterium
ATTTATTTGTATGATGACGTTGCCGTGCTGAAAAACCGCCTGAATATCAAAAACGAGGAACAGCTCAACAAGGCGGAAAGCGATATTACCTGCATAAGGCTTCTCGATATAGACAAGAGGATAACAGGCGGCATATTCGATTACGACAGGCTCAAAGCCATACACCAGTATATTTTCGGCGATATTTACGCATGGGCAGGGGCGGAGCGCGCTGTGCCGATAGTCAAAGGCGAAAGGGTGCTCGGCGGCGATACCGTGCGTTATTCCATACCCGGCTGTATTGAAAAGGATGCAAAAAAGGCTATTGCAGACCTTAATGCCGTAAATTGGGACGAGCTGAATATCGAGGAGACCGCAGAGAAATTTTCCGTGCTGCTTGCGGCGCTGTGGCAGGTACACCCTTTCAGGGAGGGCAATACAAGAACGGTGATGACGTTTGCGGTGCAGTTTGCGGAAGCAAAGGGCTTTTGTATGAACAAGACCCTGCTGCATGACAACGCGGGCTATGTGCGTGATGCGCTTGTAAAGGCGAGCGACGGACCGTACTCGGATTATCGGTATATCGTGAGGATAATCAAAGATGCAATAGAAAAAGGCTGAAAAACGGCTTGTATACAATCATTGACAGAAAGACGGCGTGCGCAGACATATACTGTGTGCGCCGCTTTTATATTTTGTGTAAAATCTTGCTTTAAATATTGATTTTTGTTTGGAGCTATGTTATAATTTAAACAGTATGTTTGATAAAAATGGATAATTGCAGCAAATTCATATCAAAAAATATATCAAAAATATATCAAAGGAGCTAAAAACAAATGAAAAGTATTTGTGTAATCGGTATCGGTTATGTGGGTCTTCCGACGGCTGCCATGTTTGCATCAAAGGGACATCGCGTTGTTGGCTATGACCTTAACGAAAAGGCTGTAAATGCGCTCAACAAAGGCGAGATCATAATTGAGGAACCCGGTCTCGGCGATCTGGTAAAAGATGTTGTGGCAAAGGGCTTTCTTACGGCGCAGACTACCTGCCCCGATGACTGTGATGTTTATATCATCGCCGTTCCCACACCCATCAACCCCGATAAAACGGCAGATATGCGCTTTGTGGAATCGGCTACGCGCGCCGTTGTTCCCTGTGTGCGCAAGGGCTGTATAGTTATTCTTGAGTCCACATCACCGCCCAGAACGGTAGAGGACCTTATGCTCCCCATACTTAAGGAAACGGGTCTTGAAATAGGTGAGGAACTTCTTGTAGCACATTCTCCCGAACGTATACTGCCCGGCAGAGTTATCGAGGAACTCCGCACAAACAGCCGTATAGTCGGCGGTATCAACGAAAAGTCCTCTCTTGCGGTAAAAGAGGTTTACCAAAGCATAGTTGAGGGCGAGATACACATTACCACCTCTACAACGGCGGAAATGTGCAAACTTATGGAAAATACTTTCCGCGATGTGAATATCGCGCTTGCAAACGAGCTTGCAAAAATGAGCGAGGAACTTGGCGTGAACGCATGGGAAGTTATCCGCCTTGCAAACTGCCATCCCCGTGTTAATATACTAAACCCAGGTCCGGGTGTCGGCGGTCACTGCATCGCGCTCGACCCGTGGTTTTTGGTTGAAAAATCCAAAAATGCAAAGCTTATCCACCAGGCAAGACTCAACAACGATTCCATGCCCGAATTTGTGAGGGATAAGATAGAGAAGATAATCGGCGGTCTTAACGGCAAGAGTGTTGCGATCTACGGCGTAACATACAAGCCGAACATTGACGATGTGCGTGAAAGCCCCGTTATGCACCTTGTTGACCTGCTTAAAAATGCGGGCGTGAATGTAAATATCTGCGACCCCCATGCAGCCGAAAAGATAGAGGGCAAGGGCATTTACGAAGCTGCGGAGGGCTGCGATATTCTTGTTTTGGGTGTTAACCATGATGAATTCAAGAATGTTGATTTTGCAAAACTCACCGCAAAGATGAGTGCAAAGAATATTCTCGATACACGCAATTTCTGGAGCAAAGCCGATGTCGAAGCATCGGGCGCAAAGTATTATCTGCTTGGTGACGGCAATAAATAAGCAGATAATCAAAAAATGGAATACAAGATAGAAACGCATGACCCCGCAGTTTCTCTGCATGACTGCATTGCCGACCGAATAATTTTCGGTGAAGATATTATATTTGAATTTGATGACGGCATAGACATACCTAAGCAAAACAGCCATAACAGCACGGGGCATGATATGCGCACGGGCAAGGCGGCGGTCGTGCTTAAAAAGGGTGTGTGCAAAAGCGGCATTTCGTATTTGGAAAAGGGCGAAAAAGCCGAAATTTCCGCCGAGGAACTGGAAAAGACCGAGTTGGAGATACTTTCGTTCGAGTTTGACAAAAAAACGGGCGAGATAAAAATAAGTGCCGATTCCGACAGACGTTTATATCTGGAATTGGTGTTCTCCGCCGAGAGCGTGGAATACCGCTGGAACGAGTTTACCGACACGGCATGGTTTGACGGATATAAAAAAGAAAGTTGGCGGGTCAAAATATTTGATGCCGGCAAAGCAATGATTTCATTTAACGGCAAAGTGCTGATAGGGCTTACCGCCGCAGTCGTCCTTGCCTTTATATTGACGTGGCTTTTCGGCGAAATGTTTGCTGTTTGCTATGCACTGTTTTTGGTTTTGACGCTGCTGTGGCTTCCGTTTTCTTTGTGCCTGAATGTTTTGGGGCTCGTTTTTACCCTTGTGGGGTTTGAGATTTATGCAGACGAAAAAAGGACCAATATAATCATCTCTTTTATCGAGTTTGCATGGAATGTCGCGGCATTGTGGTTTTGGCATTATATCATAAGTTTTGAGTGGTTTAAATGACGACAACTTATGTTTTGCGGACGGTGGGATTTTGACACAGCCTGTAACTTGCGAAAGGGCGGAAAAATCGTGGAAAAACTTTATTATCAAGAGCAAAATATGTGGGATAGTGAGGATTTTTATTATCTTCACAGATGCTTGCACAGAATATTTTACTACTATAAAAAGAATCTCGAAGAAATAAAAAATATGGATATAAGCCGAATGGCTGAAAATACAAGGGTTTTGATATATTGTATAATAAAGTATTACGAACTTGATTTTTTGTTTGACGAGTGTGCAAATCTTAAACCGCTGGCAAAGACGAGACCTCTTGAAACTACGCTTGTTCTTGACACAGACCCTTTGCCGGAAGATAATATTTACAGAAGAATGAATGTTGCTTATTAGGTGGTTGATATGCTGAAAAACAGTTCTCTCGAAGTTTTTGAAAAGGCTCTTTGTCTTTTGGATGAAAAACTTTCGAATATGGGGGTAAAGTCGATATAAATAAAAGCTATCGGCGGTTTTGCCATGATGTATTACGGAATACGACAAAACGGTTATACTATAGATATTGATTCCCTTACAAAAGATTATGACGAAAAAGTCAAAACAGCGGTAAAGGAAGTCGGTAAAGAAATGAATATTGATGAAGATTGGCTTAACACGGACTGTGCGATGCTGGATGGCTTTTTGGGAGAGTTGTCCGAAGAAATAAATTGGACAACTGCAAAATATAACTTCAAAAATATAGATTTGAAAGTTGCGGATATAAAGGGTCTTCTTCGCTCAAAAGCAAAAGCCGTAAATGACAGCGGACTTGTTCCGAGATCTACGGATAAAAAGGATTTGTTGGCATTGCTGAAAAGTATGGATATAAAATCAATAAAAAACCTTGATGCAAGTAAAGAGCTTGACTTTATAAAAAAATCATATCCGAGATGTTATGATTATTTAAAAAGTATTGAAAATTGGTAAGTTTATATTATGCTTATAATATATTATGAAATAATTGTAAATATAATTGCATTTTTGATGTACGGTATCGACAAATTTCTGGCGGTGAAGCAAAAATTCCGCATACCCGAAGCGCGGCTGATATTTATTGCTTTTATCGGCGGCGCATTCGGGGCATTTATGGGGATGAAGCTGTTTCACCACAAAACGCTGAAGTCTAAATTCAGACTTGTGCCCTTTTTCTTGGTTTTGCAGATATGCCTTGCGGGCTTTTGCCTGTATCAGAATTTGCATATCGTTGTTACCGAATATGACTATGCGAGTGAAAAAACGTCCTCTTCTTTAAGGGTGGTTCAGATTTCCGACCTGCATAATCAGTTTTTCGGTTTTAAGCAGAGATATCTGCTTGATAAAATAGAAGAATTACAGCCCGATATTATCACGGTCACGGGTGATGTGCTGGACTCCAACCACACAAATTACACCTTGGCTTATGATTTTTTCGAGGGCGCCGTTGATATTGCGCCCGTTTACTATATCACGGGCAACCACGAGTTTTGGCTCAAAAAAGAAGCTTTTGACGAGTTCGTTAACGATATTGAAGGCCTCGGTGTTGTTTTTGCCGATGATACGGCTTTCGATATGGGCGGATATACTCTTGTCGGGCTTTCCGATAAGTCGCTTGATGACAATACTTTGAGCGAACTTGTATCGGATAAAGAGAAATTTGTGCTTTTGCTTGCGCATGAGCCGAAATATCACGATAACTATAAAAACTGTGCCGATCTTGCGCTTACGGGTCATGTTCACGGCGGACAATTCCGTCTGCCCGGTAAAGGCGGGCTTATCTCGCCCGATTTTGAGTTTTTTCCCGAACTGACCGAGGGTGCGCACGAATACGGCAATATGACTATGATAATAAGCAGAGGTCTGGGCAACAGTGTTGTTCCGCTGCGGCTGTTCAACTATCCCGAGATCGTTGCTGTTGATATAAACAAATAAACCGTCATACCGTCTTGCGGATATGGGGGAAATATATAAAAAATAAAAAAGGAGAGGGTAATACCATGAGAGAAAAGGAAAAACCTGCAAAGAAAATTTTAGTTGTAAATACCGACTATATTACAGGCAGAACACTTAAAATGCTCGATATAGTACAGGGTGTTGTGCTGCATCAGGGCAGCAGCGGCGGCGCTACGGGTACATACGGTGTTTCCAGCCTTAAAGCTATGGCAGGCGGTGGCGGCGGCGACCTGCTCACACAGATGCTTGTTAAGGCAAGGAGTGATGCAAAGGCTGCTATGGTCGAAGCTGCCGAAGACCTTGATGCGGATGCCATAGTAAATGTTACCTATCATTCTTCAATGATAAGTGATAACGCTGCCGAAGTGATTTACACGGGTACAGCCGTTAAATATGTCAAGCCTCAGCAGCCCCGTACAAATACGGGCTATTGATAAGGCACCGATAAATATTTGAAAAAACAGCCGCGGACGCAGTATGCCGTTCACGGCTGAAAAGCTTGCCCGTGAGACGGGATCTGTGAGAATATAAAAAGAACAGGAAAAATATTCAGGTTATTTGTTATGAAAAAAGTACTTATTATTGCCAACCAGTTTCCGCCTATGGGCGGCAGCGGCGTTCAGCGCAGCGTTAAATTTGTAAAGCATTTAAGAAGTTTCGGCTATGAGCCCGTGGTTTTTACGCGCGAAGTGGGCAATATGCCCTTGAAGGACGAGACCCTGCTTAAAGATGTGCCCGAGGGCGTGAAGATATACCGCACAAAACCGTTGGAGTGTGTGGAAATGCAGGGTATAATGCGAATACCCGGCAAGGTGCTGGGGAAATTTATGATACCCGACAGCGCAAGATTGTGGATGGAAAACTCCAAAAAAGAGGTTCTCAAAGTTATAAAGGACGAGGGCATAGGCATAATATATACAACATCCGCGCCTTACAGCGATCATCTTCTGGGCAGATATATCAAGCGCAGAATGCCCGAAATAAAGTGGGCGGTGGATTTCAGGGACGAGTGGACGAATAACCCCTATACCCTTGATAACCCGTACAATCCAATCCGCACAAAAATCGAAAAGGATATGGAACACTCCGTCCTGCTTGAAGCGGATATGCTTATCACAAATACTCCGATAATGCGCAAAAACTTTATCGAAAACAACGGCATAAAAGGCGATAATTTCTTTGTTATCCCCAACGGCTACGATAAAGAGGATTTTGAGGGACTCAATACGGAAAAAACGGCTAATAATAAGTTTACCATGGTTTACACGGGCGCGCTCTACGGCAGAAGAAAGCCCGATACTTTCTTTGAAGCGCTCAAAGAACTCAAAGCCGAGGGAAAGATCAAGCCCGAAAGCTTTTTGGTAAAGCTTATCGGCAATTATCACAAGGATAAATTGCAGGCACAGATAGACAGCTACGGTCTTACAAAAGAATTTGAGATAGTGGGCTATGTGCCGCATGACGAATGTATAAAACATCAGCTCTCCGCGGATGCACTTGTGCTTATAGAGGGTACGGGCAGGGGTGCGGAAGCGTTCTATACCGGCAAGATATTTGAATATATGAACACGGGCAGACCCGTGCTTGCCGTATTGCCCGAAAACGGCGCGGCGGCAGATCTGGTGCGCAAAAGCCGTATAGGCATAGTTGCGCATACCGACAGCGTGGATAAAATAAAAGGCATAATACAGGATTACTACGATAAATGGCAGTCCGACAGCCTGAGTTTTGACCCCGACAGAAGCGTGATAGAAGGCTTTGAAAGAAAAGCTCTCACCGCGGAATTGGCAAAGGTATTTGACAAAATGTAACGTGAGATGCTCTAACACGGAAAATATAATATAATACGGAAACGGTATAAAAATGAAAAAATTGTTTTTAGCTATTGCGGCGGTAATGCTGCTTGCGGGCTGCGGTTCGCCCAAAACGCAAAACACGGCACAGAGACCTGCGGCAAATAATGCCCCTGCGGCAAACGAAACACCTGCGGCAAATGAAGTCCCCGCAGAAACATATGATACAGTCGAAAGCGGCAGCTCTATGTGGGCCGACGGCAGGCTCGGCTCAATGGGCATGACGGTACTCGATATAGACAATGACGGCACGGAGGAACTTATGCTGCTTGATCCCGGTCCGTCATCGGGCGAATTCAAGCTTATGATAACGGCAGTGCAGAATGACAGCAATTATGCGGTGAAATATCAGACTGTTTACAAATCGGCGATCTGCAAGGTCGATTTTGTGGAAAGAAACGGCAAAACAATGCTTGAATACCGCCGATATATGGCGGAAAAGGATTTTGAGGGCAGTCATTACGAAGACCCGACTTTCTTTGACACACCCCATTATTTTGATATAGCGCTTGAAAATGGTAATATAATGCTGACCGAAAACGGCGAACCGTTTTCAAAGATCGCAGTTGTACCTGCGGTAAAGCAGTAAGCGGCATTTTGAACAAATACCTTTGGAGGTAACAGGGTGAAGATACTTCATTTTATCAGCGGCGGCGATACGGGCGGCGCAAAATCCCACGTTTTATCGCTGCTTGACAGTTTAAGAAAAAAGAATATCAATGTTGAACTGCTTTGTGTAATGGAAGGCATTTTCACCGAGGAAGCACGCGAAATGGGTATACCCGTGACTATTATACCGCAGGTGAAACGCTGGGATGTTTCGGTCATCAAAAAGATAAAGCAGTTTATCATGGACAGCGGCTGCGATCTTGTGCATTGTCACGGCGCGAGGGCAAATTATATCGCACTGTTTATTATGAACAGTATAAACGTGCCTATGGTAACGACCCTGCACAGCGATTATAAGCTTGACTTTGCGGGCAATTTCAAGAAAAATCTTATTTTTACGCCCATAAATGCGTTTGCTCTGCGCAGATTTAAGCATATACTCACGGTGACAAACGCTTTTCGCAAAATGCTTATAGACCGCGGCTTTAAAGAAGAAAGGCTCAATGTCATCTACAACGGCATTGATTTTTCAAAGGATATATCGAGCCTGACCAAAGCGGAGTTTTTGGAGCATTTCGGTATCGAATATACCGAAAACACGGTTTTTGTCGGCATTGCGGCAAGGTTTGACGCGGTAAAGGGCGTAAATGTATTTTTGGACGGTGCGAAGCTTTTTTGCGAAAAGGTGCTGCCCGATGCGGATATATGCTTCCTTGTTCCGGGTTCGGGCGAGTTTGAGGAGGAGTATAATAACTTTGTTGCGGACAACGGTCTGACAAAGGTGCATCTTCTCGGACAGATACACGATGAAAAGCTGATGAACGGTTTTTATAACGCCGTTGATATAAACTGTCTTACCTCTTTTTCCGAAAGTTTCCCTTATGCGCTTTTAGAGGGCGCAAGGGCAGGCAAAGCCACGGTCGCCACTGCGGTCGGCGGAATAGTCGAGATGATAGAGGACAGGAAAGACGGCTGCCTGATAGAGTCGGGCGACAGCTCGGCGCTTGCCGCGGCATTTAAAACATTGTACGAAAACAAGCCTCTGCGCGAACAGTACGGAAAGGCGTTTTACGAAAAGGCAAAGGCGCATTTTTCCGTAGAGAGCATGGCGCAGACGCATATAGATATATACAAAAAAATCATAAACGAAAGATGAGGAATACAAAATGAAAATTATTGACAACAAAGGCAGAATATTGGGCAAACTTAATATTGTGGACTTATTTGTGCTTTTGGTGATAGTTGCCCTTGCTGCGGCTGTTATCTACAAAAAGACATCGAGCCGTGTAAACACACCCGGTGTGGGTGCGGATGCGGCAGATCAATACTGCTATGTAACACTTTACTGCAACCAGATGGTGCCCGAGGTCAGCAAGACCATAAGCATAGGCGACCATATGGTGGCAAACGGCAAATACACCAATGCCGAAATAGTTGCCGTAAACGAGCAGCCTGCGGCATATGTCGGCTATGACGACAGCGGCAAGGCTGTATTGAGCCAGCATCCCTTATGGAAAGATGTTACGGTCGTTATCAAGGAAAAGATAAGCCCCAACAGTGTTATCTTAAAGGTCGGCGAGCAGGAAGTGCGTGTCGGCTACCAGTATATTTTCAAAACACAGCGCGTTGAAAGCGGCGCAAAGATAAGAAGAGTGGAGTTTGAAAACGAGCTTTCGGCTGATGTTATCGACAAACTCAACAGCGGCAAGGTGCCCGAGGAATATCTCCTTCCCGCAACACAGGCACCCGCTGCCGAAGCTGCACCCGCTGCGGAAAATTAAGGTGATCTTATGAACATTTTAAAAGGCAGCCTTATTTATAAGTTCTGCATATTGTTTGCGCATATGTACAAAAAAAGTACATTGGCAAAATGTATCGGAAAAATAGCGCAGGTATGCAAAAACAGCGTTTTTTATAAGGTTTGCAGAAGTTATTTCAACAAAAGATGCTTTTTTGAATACAGCTTGATATACCGTTTTATGGCGGTTGTTTCAAAGCACGTCAATATTTTTATGCGTGCACTCGGAGTTTGGCTGAACAAGCTTTTCCGCGGCAGTATTTTTGTACGCGCGGTGCGTAATTTTACGGAATACGGCTTTGGTGTCATTGCTGTGGCGATAGCATTGTTCGGCGTAGTCATAGGTGCGGTTTTGAGCCTTGTTTTCGGTATATCGGGCATTGCGGCGAATATCGTTATCGTTATGGCGGTCTGCGCCCTTATCGCGGCTGCGGGAATAGTGCTGCATAACTACATCTGGGGACTTTATATCCTCTCGGGCTATGCGGTGGTGGACTATGTCCTGCGTACCTTTGTTTCCGCGTTTGCGGGCATATGGGACGAGGCGTTCTTTCTCGGTCTTGTCTGCCTCTGCCTGTGGAAATGGGCTGTGCATAACCGCGACTGCAAGGGCGTTGTGTTCTCACCTATGGATATACCCATTTTCGGCTTTATCGCAACAATGGTATTTGTTTACCTTGTCAATTCGCCCGACCCCGTTATCGCTTTGGAGGGTCTGCGTGTTATAATACAGTATGTTTTGTGGTACTATGTGGCTGTGCGCCTTATCAAAAACAAGAGAAAGGCAGTATCCGTTTCAAAGATATTTGCCCTTATAGTCGGCGTTATGGCGCTGCACGGCATATTACAGTTCATTATCGGTGTTGAAATGCCTGCGGGCTGGGTCGATCAGAACGAGGCGGGTGTGAGAACAAGGGTCTATTCCATTCTCACAAGCCCCAATATTTTCGGCTCCCTGCTCACTCTCGGCGCGCCCGTGGCTTTGGGCATAGCATTCGGTGAAAGGCGCAGAAGCAAACAGCTTTTCTACTTCGGTATCGCCTGCGCGATGATAATGAGCCTGCTCTTTACATTCTCACGCGGCGCGTGGATAGGCTTTGCCGTTGCGTTTGCGGTCTATGTGCTTATAAAGGACAAGCGTCTGCTTATCCCGGGTATTGTGGCAGCTGTTATCGTGGTCGTTGCCGTGCCCAGCGTAGGCAACAGAATAACCTATATGTTAAGCCCCGAATATATCGAATCGAGTTTGAGGGGCGGACGTCTTGTGCGCTGGATAACGGGCGCAAGGATACTGAGCTTTTTCCCGACTTTCGGTGTCGGTCTCGGTCACTTCGGCGGTGCGGTAGCTATGAATCACGGGCTCTCCACACTGCTTGACGGCGAATATACCGAAACTTTCTATATGGATAATAACTACCTTAAAATAGCCGTTGAAACGGGTATCGTGGGTATAACTGCCATGCTTGCGCTGATGTACTGCGTTATAATAAACAGTCTGCGCACCGTGAGCATGCAGAAAGAAAAACGTATGAAAGAACTTACAACAGGCATAACCGCAGGCTTGACGGGTGTTATAGTGCATAACTGCGTTGAGAATGTGTTTGAAGTGCCGCTGATGTGTACAGTCTTCTGGCTGTTCGTGGGCGTGATAATGTCCGTATGGTATAATGAACACAAAAGAAGACAAAGAACGTATAAAAGACTAAAGGGTACAGTCGTTTTGAATGTACCGGAAAAATAAAAATGAGGTAGATCAATTCTTACCCACACAAAAGAGGAAACCGAATTGAGCAAAACAACAAAGCTTTTGATAGCGGGCTATCACGGGTTTGGCAACTGCGGTGACGAGGCTATTTTGCAGGCGATGGTGAAAAATATCCGCGCCCTGTCTCCCGACCTTGACATAACCGCCCTTTCCAATAAGCCCGAATTTACCAAAACAGAATATAAAGTTGCATCCGTTCAGCGCTTTAACCTGTTCGCGGTGCTCGGCGCTATCCTTAAAAGCGATGTTGTTTTAAGCGGCGGCGGCACTCTTTTGCAGGACGGCACAAGCACGCGCTCTTTGCTCTACTACCTGAGCATAATAAAGACCGCAAAGCTTTTCGGCAAAAAGGTTATGGTCTATGCAAACGGCATAGGTCCCGTCAACGGCGCACGCAACAGGAAACTTGTGAAGTCCGTGCTGAAAAGTGTGGATGTTATCACACTGCGTGAAAAGCTTTCCGAAGCCGATCTGCGCAGTATCGGTGTTGACAGACCCGATATAACGGTTACTGCCGACCCTGCATTCACTCTTGAATCCGTTAGCGATGAACGCGCAAGGGAAATACTCAAAAACGAGGGTGTCCCGACAGATAAACGAATGGTCGGTGTATCCGTGCGCGCATGGAGCAAGGCGAAGTACGGAGATGATTTTGTCACAAAACTTGCGGAAGTCTGCGACTCGCTTGTCAAAAAAGGCAGCACAGTCGTTCTTTTGCCTATGGAATATCCGCGCGATCTTGAGATCTCGCAGAAACTTATAGATAATATGACCGAAAAGGCTTATATGATAAAAAACCGCTGCACACCGTCCGAGATACTCGGTCTTGTGGGCTGTTTCGACCTTATGATAAGTATGCGCCTGCATACGCTTATTTTCGCGGCGGTCAAAAATGTACCTATGCTCGGTGTTATCTATGACCCGAAAGTGGAGTACTACTTACAGGAACTCGATATGCCCGAAGCGGGAGATGTGCGCACAAAACGCCTTAACAGCGGGGAAATAACCGCAAAAGCAAATGATGTGCTTGCAAATATAGAGGAATATAAGGCAAAACTTAAAGTCCGCGCCGACCTTATGAGCGATAAGGCAAGGGAAAACGACAGGATATTGCTGGAACTGATAAACAGGTGATGCAAAAGTGGAAAAACCGAAAAAATCAGTTAAACCGTTAAAGATATTTGTAATATTGTCGGTTATATGCTTTCTGTTTGTGCTTTCCATTCCTGTATTGAAATATTGGGACAGGGAAGCGGCTTTCAGAGAAAAGACCGCCATTACGGAGGTTTATTGGGCTGCACAGGGGTATCTTGATGACGGCAGCAAAAAAGGCGTCAAAATAACAAGTCTGACCTGTGAAGATATTGTAAGGGCGGGCTATTTGACCCAAACTCCGAAAGAAGCGCTTGGAATTAAAAATTTTGAGATAAAAATAACCGAGATAGACGGCAAGCCGAGTGTAGAATATGTCAAGTCAAAGAAACATACTTATATAGGCGTGGAATCGGGAGAGTTTGACAGTTGGTAAAGGAGTTTTGACTAACGTGAAAGAAAACCGTATAATTAAGAGGTCCGTAAATATAATAAAGGCTTTGTGTACGGCTTTTGCGGTTATTCTTTTATTGCTGTGGGCGGGTATCGAGATAAATCACACCTTTTTTGGCTATCCGTACCGCAATACGGCGGTGCAGGCAAGTCCGCGCGATAAAGCGGCAACGGTGTTTTCTGCCGCGCAGACTTATGTGGTGGACTATTATAAAGAAAATGACGGCGCGATCTTGCAGTCTGTGACCTGCGCCGACCTTTACAACAGCGGGCTGCTCACCCGTATGCCCGATACGAATAATGTAAATATTGTGATCGAAAAGGATATACCACAGGTGAAGTATGTGGAGTATGACAGCGTAAGGTATCCGGACTGAATACCAATAACTTATGGTTGAAGTATTTGCTTTTTTGTGTTATGATGTATTATACAAAAATGAAAATAACCTTTTTTGGGAGGAAATACAGATGAAAAGAAGATTTATAGCCGGTATTGAGATATTTTTTGCTACGGCGGCTGTTTTAGCTACAGTTACCGCTTTCGGTGCGGCAGGCTCGGAGGACGATCCGCTTGTAAGCAAAAGCTATGTTGACGATAAAATAAATCAGGTGCTTGAAATAGTTAACGGCGGTTCCGTAAGCCTTGACAGCAGCGGCAGTGTGTCCGCTTCGGGCGCAAGCTATACCCCTGTTTACGCAAGTGTGGGACAGGTAGTTCTCGGTGGCGAGGGTACGGAGATCATCCTGCGTTCGGGCAAGGGAAACATCTATATCACGGGTGCGGACGGTATTGTTGACTCAACAACGGGTCAGAACCTTACAAACGGCGATACTGCGACCAAAAACCATATGATGATAGTACCGCGTGACGACGGCCGCGGCGTTAAAGTTACGGAAGCTGCATGGTTCCTTATCAAAGGCGATTATACCATAGAATAACATTGTCCGGCGAAAAACAGGTTTTTCGCCAATTTTGCAGCCGTACTGCGCGCATTAGAGATACACTTGTACGTCTGTAAGGATTGCAAAATCAAGTTTTGCTCCTCGGCGAAAACGCGGTTATAGCGGCTGCGAACAAATTTGTTCGCGCCGTCCCTGCGGGATTTGTGCCTCTTGCAGAGGCACAAACAACCTGCGGATTTGAGTCTGCGACGCTGAAATGTTATAAAAATGGGGCATTGACAACATAACGATATGTTTTTGTATTGTATACTGATATTGAGGAGAAAAATATGAGTGGAATTTGTAATATATTGGGCGTGCCGTTCAATAATATGTCGCCCGTCGAGACCGTGGAGATGATAAATGTATATCTCAACGGCGATACCAAGGCGGCAGTCTGCACACCCAATCCCGAAATGGTCATGGCGGCGCTGAAAGACCCCGAGTTTATGCAGGTTTTGAATAACTCTGCCATAAATCTGCCCGACGGCATCGGTATAGTCTACGCTTCGCGTTTTACCGAAAACCGCATTGAAGAGCGTGTTCCGGGCTGTGATACCGTGCTTGCGGTCTTTGACAAGATAAAGAACACAAATAAAACGGTGTATTTCTTCGGCGGTGCGCCCGGTGTGGCGGAAAAGGCAAAAGAGGAAATGGAAAAACGCTTCAAGGGTCTGAAAGTTGTTGGCACGGCGGACGGCTATTTTGACGAGGAAAAGGAAAAACTCATCATTGCCGATATAAATGAGAAAAAGCCGGATATGCTGCTTGTGGGCATTGGTTTTCCCAAACAGGAGAAATGGATAGCAAACCACCTTGACGAGCTTAATGTAAAGGTCGCAATGGGTGTGGGCGGCAGTCTTGATGTGTTCAGCGGCACGGTAAAGCGCGCACCGAAGATTTTTATCAAACTTGGACTTGAATGGTTCTACCGCCTGCTCTGCCAGCCGTCAAGAATAGGCAGGATGATGCAGCTGCCCGTGTTTATGTTTACGGTCATAAAGGCGAAATATTCAAACCCCGACAAGGAGAAAAAGCCTAAAAAGACAGTGAAAATAAAGACAAAGAAGCGCAGACCGAAGCCCAAAACAGAGGAACAGCAAAAAACAGAAGAGTAAACAAAACGCCGCAGGATAGTGTTCCGCGGCGTTTTTGAAATAAAAAACTGAAAATACTTGATTAAGATTCCTGCTTTTTATTTGAAGTAAACTTATTTTTCTAAACTTGACTATAATTATTTAGAATGATATTATTAGGATATGCTTATGAAATGAGAGAAAGGAGATACATTATGGACAAAAATATAAATGTTTATGGTATTCAAACTAATAACCTGAAGAACATTGACATTACAATAAAAAGAAATAAGTTGAATTTAATAATTGGTCCATCGGGAAGTGGCAAATCTTCTTTGGCTTATTCTACTATTGCTCAAATTGGATTACATGAGTTTTATTCGATGTTTAAAGATGATTTGGATGAACCAGACTATAAAGTATTAGGGTTTGATAATATGGGCGTGACTGTACCAATAAAGCAAACGAACTATAATAATAATATAAAATCTACAATAGGAACATATTTTAGTTTACAAACAAAAATATGCACTGTTTTTGCCAATATACTTAAAGTTGATTACAAACTGTTTTCATTGTTTAATGAGGAAAATGTTTGTGAGAATTGTTATGGATTGGGATACATAGAAAAACCTGATTTAACTAAAATTGTAAATTATAATAAAGCGATTAAAGATAATCCGTTTCGGTGCTGGTACAGATATGGAGATTTCTATATAAAAATATTAAAAAAGTTTTGTGCAGATGAAGGTATTGACATTGAAAAAACAATGGATAAATTACCTAATAAAGATAAAGAAAAGCTGTTATATGGAGAAAGTATTAATAAATATCGGATTGGTTATAAAAGCGGGAATTCGGTTTCGAGTAGAACGACAAAGTATTATGGTTTGCTAACAGGAATACCTATGCTAAAAAACTTTAAAATGCAAAGGAAGTACTTTGGCAAAACAACTTGTAATTGTTGTAATGGAATGAAAT
>JAGAHK010000223.1 GCA_017627115.1 Bacillota bacterium
CTATATTTTCGTTCTAAAAATATAATATCTTCTTCTTTTATTGGATTATTAGTAGAAAATTTTGATATAAGCATTTTGTTACCTCTCTATTCTTGATATATACTGTGTCCACCAATATGCGTAAATGTAGAATGGACATCTTCTCTAACTAACTGAAGAATAGCATACAGGGGACCTATATGCCGTTTGACTTATAATGTGCAATTCACATCAAGATTGGATATTAAATCTTTAAGGTTTTTTGCAATGGGATTTTTTTCTACTTTTCCATCTTCTTCTGCATCTTCTAAAAAAATACATGATGTTTTTACGTTATATAAAACCCATGTCGCAGAAAATCGCAACCATCCTATAGGAATATAATTGTATATATTTCCTATTTGTGACCATTGCTTTGAAATAGTAATTATGCCATTACTTTTATTATACAATACATCATCATCTGATTCATTAAATAATTTCAGAACAGGAATTAACATTATAGGCTTTTCTGCTTTATAGCTTCCAAAAATATATGTGTGCCAATAAATATTAATATAATCTTCAATTTCTTCCGGCAAATCGAATCCGAACTCACGTTTAAATAATGCAGTATTACTTTTTCTTTTTCTCTTAATAGGTCTCAATAAATCAAGGTAATTGGTTGTAATTTCTTTGTTAACGGATTTATGTATTTTGTTTTCAATAATACATTTATTTTTTGAAATAAAGAGCCTATCATAATAATTATTTATAGATTATATCATTATTAATCCTCGCTAATAATCCCAAATTCTTGGAATACTTTGTTTGACAGGACAGGTGACGGTTCTGTGTCACAGCCGCTATTTGAGCGGTTTGCACACGGTTTACCGGCATACAAGGGGACGGTCTTGTGTATGAGAACAGTACATACAGGTGCCTGTCCCCCGTAAGAGTCCCTACTATATCCCCTGTCCTCTCACAAAAACCAGACTTTTTCAGCAGTCTCGAACCGTCTGTCCCCGATCACTCAATAAAAAAGAGGGCGTTGCAAAAAACAGCACCCTCTTTTGTTATATCAAAGCTTTAAATCATCGTTTATAAACTTGTCATGGATAGCAACGGAAGCTCTGTCCGCATCCTTTTCGTCAACAAGCAATGAGATCTTTATCTCGGAAGTTGAGATCATATTTACGTTTATGCCCGCATCGTAAGTTGCCTCAAAAAGCATAGCGGCAACGCCCGAGTTTGTAGCCATACCTGCGCCTATGATACTTACCTTTGCAACATGGTCGTTGAAACTTATATCATTGAAGCCGAGTCTTTCCTTGTTGTCTTCAAGTGCCTTGATAGTGCGCTCAAGATCTTCGCGTGTTGTTGTAAAGGAGATATCCTTTCTGTCATCGCGGCCGATAGACTGAATAATTATATCAACACTTATTTTTTCCTTGCTTAATATGCTGAACAGCTTGAATGCCACACCGGGTTCGTTCTTAACACCGACAAGAGATATTCTTGCAACATCCTTATCCACGGCAACGCCGTTAACCAACATTTTTTCCACTTTAGTTTCCTCCTTAACGACAGTACCCTCCGCATCTGTCATGCTTGAACGTACCACAAGATTTACATTGTATTTTTTAGCCAGCTCAACAGAGCGGTTGTGAAGCACCTGTGCGCCTAAACTTGCCATTTCCAGCATTTCGTCATAGGTTATTTCGGGCAGTTTGCGCGCTGTTTTTACAACACGCGGGTCGGCTGTGTAAACACCGTCAACATCCGTATATATCTCGCAAAGATCCGCATGGAGTTTTGCCGCAAGCGCAACAGCGGATGTATCGCTGCCGCCTCTGCCCAGAGTGGTCACGTCAAGGTGACGATTGATGCCCTGGAAGCCCGTGATAATAACGATATTTTTGTTTTCAAGCTCGTTTGTTATTCTTTCCGTTGCAATGTCCTTGATGCGTGCATTGCTGTGGTTTGAGTTTGATGTTATCTTGCACTGGAATGCGTTGAGCGAGATAACGGGATAACCGAGAGCCTGTATAGCCATTGCCATAAGAGCAACAGACTGCTGCTCGCCCGTTGCAAGGAGCATATCCATCTCACGCTTGCTTGCATGTGGGTTGATCTCGTTTGCCTTTTCGATAAGCTCGTCTGTTGTGTCGCCCTGCGCACTTAAAACAACAACTACCTGATTGCCTTCCTTGTAGCTTTTAACAATAGTTTCGGCTACATGTCTGATCCTTTCTGCGTTGGCAACGGAACTGCCGCCAAACTTTTTAACTATTAACACTGTTTTTTCCTCCAAAAAATTGTTTTTGAATCAATATTTCAATACATTCTTATAACACTTAAAACTTCGCCGACCCCTTCGGAATTGCCGAGGTCGGAAAGTTTCTTGTCGATAACGCTTTCGGCAAGCAAAGGTGTAATGAACGCAAACTCGTTTTCAATGCCTGCTTCAACAATATCCACATCACCGAATGTCTGTGAAATTGCATTGAGAGCCTCTGCCTTAACACTATATGAAACACGGACGAATTTGCTCACCTCAACAGTGCTTATATCGGTAAGCGCCTGCTTTTCCTCCGACCATGAGAAGCCGAGGTTCTTGCCCTTGTTCTTTACGGCATCAACAATATCGCTGACCACTGCGCTTGCCGTGGGAAGCTTGCCTGCGCCCATACCGTAGAACATAACATCGCCGAGGCAGTTGCCCTTTACAAGTATGCCGTTGTAAACATCGCTGACATTGCCGAGAGGATGCGAAGGCTCGATAATAACGGGTGAAACGCGCGCCCACATTTTGCCGCCGTCAAACTTTGCGGTAGCAAGCAGCTTGATAGCCTTGCCCATTTTCTTAACATAATCTATATCCGTTTTGGAAACCTTTGTGATACCCTCTGTGTAGATCTCTTCAAAGTTGACTTCCCTGCCCGTAACTATGGATGAAAGGATAGCTATTTTACGGCAGGTATCGTGACCCTCAACATCGGCTGCGGGGTTTCTTTCGGCATAGCCCTTTTCCTGTGCATCCTTTAAAACATCGGCATATTCAAGACCCTCTGCTGTCATCTTTGTGAGCATATAGTTTGTTGTGCCGTTAAGGATACCCGTGATCTCCTCGATAACTTCGCAGGTGATGCAGTTATTGAGAGGACGGAGGATAGGAATACCGCCGCCTACACTGGCCTCAAAAAGGAAATTCACCTTGTTTTCTTCCGCAATGCGCAGAAGCTCGGAGCCGTGCTTTGCAACAAGCGCCTTGTTTGATGTACATACGCTTTTGCCCTTTTCAAGCGAAGCCTTTACAAATTCAAAAGCGGGGCTTGTACCGCCCATTACCTCAACAACTACCTCTATCTCGTCATCGTTGATGATGTCGTTGAAATCATGTGTGATAATATTCTGAACAGGGTCATCGGGAAAATCCCTTAAATCAAGGACATATTTCACCTCAATGTTCTCGCCTGCATTTTTTCCTATTACTTTGTTGTTTGAGTTTATTACCTCAACAACGCCCGAGCCAACCGTTCCGTAGCCCAATACAGCTATTTTTGCCATATTTTCTTTCACTCCCTCGCAATTATTTTCAGTGTCAGCACACCGTCTGTGTTTTTTAATTTTTCGATCAGTTCCGTTATATCCACGCCATTGCCCGTATCAACGGTTATTGTGACATTGGCTATGCCGTTTATCGGTATGGTCTGATTGATCGTCAATATATTTACCCCGTGGCTTGCAATAATATTCAGCACGCAGCTCAAAAGACCCGCTTCGTCCCGAAGATCGCAGGCGACAGTCATTATTCGCCCCATCTTGCTTTCGCCCAGGCAGGAAACATGATCCTTATATTTATAAAACGCACTGCGGCTTATGCCGACTTTTGCGACGGCCTCCGCGACCGTGAGCTTTTCATCGGAGAGCATAAGCTGCTTTGCAGTAACGACTTTTGTGAATACTTCGGGCAATACACGCTTGTCCACAATGTAAAAATCGGATGTTTTTTCCATTTTTTCACTCCTTTTTTTACTCTATTTTGTACTCCCGTAAAATACATTTGTTTCCCATAGGTGGAAATATACCATATTTCAACAAAAAAATCAAGTGTTATTTTTAATATTTTTTTCGGTTTAAATTGCCGTAAAATACAAATAATATACAAAACTTTATCTATTATCCGCAGCTTCCGCAATTTTTTCCGCAATTTTAAGACCGTCCGCAGCGGCAGACATAATTCCTCCCGCATAGCCGCAGCCCTCACCGCAGGGATAAATACCCCTGTACATAAGGCTTTCAAAACTCTCCTTATCGCGTATGATACGCACGGGTGATGACGAACGGCTTTCCACTGCCGTGACCACCGCATCGGCATCGGCAAAGCCTTTCAGCTTTTTATCCATAGCAAGTATGCCCTCTTTAAGCGACTCATATATAAAATCCGGGAAAACAAGGCGCATATCGCTTGGTCTGACGTTTGGAGAATAGGTCGGCTTCACCCTGCCGAGAGCCTCACTCGCCCTGTCTTCAAGCAGATCGCCCACTTTCTGCACGGGTGCGGCATAATCGCTGCCGCCTGCCTCAAAGGCGCGTTTTTCAAGCTCACGCTGCAAGTAAACACCGCCGAGTACATCATCGCCCTCCACATCTTCGGGCGCAACATTCACAAGCAGAGCCGCATTTGCGTTTTCACCGTCACGCGCAAAATAACTCATGCCGTTTGTGACCACTCCGCCCTCTTCGGACGCTGCCGCCGCAACAACACCGCCCGGACACATACAAAAACTGTATGCCGTTCTGCCGTTTTCAAGGTGGGCAGTGAGTTTGTAGTCAGCCGCAGGCAGATACTTTGCAAAATCACCGTACTGCGCGCGGTCTATATCCTCCTGCCTGTGTTCTATGCGCACACCCATTGCAAAAGGCTTACGCTCCATAGCAAATTCTTTGCTTTTTAACATCTCGAAAGTATCTCTTGCGGAATGACCCACCGCAAGCACAAGGGCATCACAGTCTATCCTTATTTCCCCGTCGGGGTTTTCCGCAAGCGCATATTCAAGCCTGTTGTTTTTAAGACCTATATCTTTCAGCCTGTGGGAAAACAGCACCCTGCCGCCAAGTTCTTCTATACGTTTTCTGATATTCCTTACCACATTCACAAGGTTATCCGTGCCGATATGCGGTTTTGCAAGGTATTCTATCCTTTCGGGTGCACCGAACTCCACAAAACGCTTCAATATATAGGCGCAGCGTATGTCGTTTATGCCCGTTGTGAGCTTGCCGTCCGAGAACGTACCCGCACCGCCCTCGCCGAACTGCACATTCGACGAAGTATCGAGCTTTCCGCTCTTCCAGAAAGTCTCCACGTCTTTTTGTCTGTCCTCAACGCACTTTCCGCGTTCTATAACAACGGGCTTCATGCCCATTTCGGCAAGCGCAAGGGCGCAGAACATACCCGCAGGTCCGAACCCCGCCACAAGAGGGCGGAACTCTTTGTTTGCACACGTTTTCGGCTCATACATATCATTTTTGGGTATGCTGATATTTTTATGCCTTAAAAAGCGGTTTTCCTTATAAATATCAAAATCAAGGGTGAGCATATGCACCACCCTTGATTTATCCCTTGCATCGACCGACTGTCTGACTATTTTTATGTTTTTTACGCCGTTTGCACGCAGGCTTTTTTCGACTGCGGCTTTGAGCACTTCATCCGTGAGTTCATACTCCGCGGATATTTTTATATTTGAGATACGTAACATATACTTACCTTTCCTGTCGAATTCAACGCTGTCTGACAGCAAACATAATATCCGACCAATCGTCCGTATTATTATCGCCCGACTGCGCCGTACCGAAAAATTTTACCCTGCCCGTATGGTCAAGCACGAGCAAATGATCTTTCCAGCCCGAGAGCATAAGCGTAAAATTGAAATCACCGCTTCCGAGCGCATCTTTTGCGTAAAACTCCGAAGACAGCACAGCGCCCTCAATATGCGCATGGTTTTCCTTATCAACGGCAAAGACCGTATTTGCTGCGGCAAAAATATGCTTTATGCCCGTAAGACCCGCGAGTCTGCCGTTTGTTGAGATAACAGTGCCGTCATTTTTAAGACCGTACACCGCCTGACCGTCCGTTGCTATTTCGTCAAGCCCGTTCCACAGTGACACATCGACAGCCGCACCCGAAACCACGGCATTGCCGTTTTCGGTAACACAGGCAAGGACATCTCCGCACGCCTTTACCTGCCGTATGTTGTTCAGATAAACGGTACTGCCGTTTTTGTAGTAATGCAGCTGACCGTGACCGTTGATGCCCGCAATAAAATCAGTGCCTGCGGCTATCTCGCGTATATCGCGCCAATCAAGCACGGCATTTGTGACAAGCACCTTGCCCATATAGGTACGTGCAGCCGTAAAATCGGCACCGCAGGCCACTTCTGCGACCTGCCGCCACTCGCTGACATTACACTGACCGTTTGAATTGTCGCCCACTGCCTTTGCCGTACCGACAGAACGCACAAAAACGCTGTGTCTTTCGCCTGTTGCAACAGTATTGACCGCCGTGCCCGAAAGATCGGCAACAACATCATTTCTGTCCTTATAATCCACTATGCGCGAAAACACATTTATAGCCGAATTATACTTTTCGCGCGCAAGCAAAAGACTGCCGTAGCGGTAATCACATTCCTTGACCATTTCCATTGAGTCCTTGTAATCGCCCAATCTTTCAAAACCGTCCCTTGCAGCCTCATACGCACCGTTTTCAAAATACTGCACAGCCTCGTCATATCTGCGTGTGGGCTGCTGGATATTAAGGCGCAGGTATGTGCCGCCAAGTATCAGCACAAGCAGAAGCACTATCCATAAAGTGCTTTTTTTGGAGTTATGCTCTTCAAGGTTTTCGTCAATAGCGTGTTCAAGTATATCCTTTTGCTGCTTGTCTATATTTTTGTTGCTTTGTTCAAGTGCCTGCTGCATCTGTGCTATCTCCTGCTCGGCAAGCTCCTGCTGTTTTCTGGCAAGCTCCTCAAAGTCTCTATCGTCCATTTTTATTGAAAATCCTTCCAATACTTATTGACGGAGTTGTTTTCCACGGCATCGAGATACTCGTCTGCAATATCGAATATCTCGCCCTCGTCCTCGATAACAAAATAGGTCTTGTCGCCGTTTTTAACGACATTATTCTTTTTTCTGCCGTCAGCGAGCCATTTTTCAAAGTCCTCCGCCCACTTTTTTGCGCCCTGTTCGCCTATCTCGTCATAGCAGACAAGCTCCTCCGTAACTTCATAAATAAAATCCTTTATCTCAAGTTTTATCTTCATTATTATAACCTCAATTACTAATTCGATCAATAAACCCTGCCGTATATATTACGGCCCGATATTTCCAAAAAGCGACAACCCGAAATGACTGCATCCCAGGTCGGTCACGACCCTGCCGCGCGGCGTTCGCTTTATAAAACCAAGCTGTATAAGGTAAGGCTCGTACACATCCTCTATGGTATCGGGTTCCTCTCCTATGGAAACGGCGATGGTTTCAAGCCCGACGGGACCGCCGCCGAATTTTTCAATCATAGCAAGCAGCATTTTTCTGTCTGTCATATCAAGACCCATATTGTCAACTTCAAGTATATCAAGGCTTTCTTTTGCCACCTGTTCGGTTATAACGCCGCTGTATTTCACCTGTGCAAAGTCGCGCACACGCTTCAAAAAGCGGTTTGCGATACGCGGTGTGCCCCTTGAACGCCTTGCAAGCTCCATTGCGCCGCCGTCGTCTATCTTTATATCAAGCACATTTGCCGAGCGCATTATTATCTGCTTCAGCTGCTCGGGAGTGTACAGTTCCAGCCTGTTTATAACACCGAAACGGTCGCGTAGAGGCGCAGTAAGCAGACCCGCGCGCGTTGTTGCGCCTATGAGTGTAAATTTCGGCAGGTCTATTCTTATACTCTTTGCCGCAGGACCCTTGCCTATAACTATATCAAGCACAAAATCCTCCATTGCGGGATACAGTACTTCCTCCACCACCCTGTTGAGACGGTGTATCTCGTCAATAAAAAGTATATCTCCCTCGCTCAGATTATTCAGCACCGCAGCCATATCGCCCGGTCTTTCGATAGCAGGCCCCGATGTAGTCTTGATGTTTGCACCCATTTCGTTTGCGATTATATTGGAAAGCGTTGTCTTGCCAAGCCCCGGCGGTCCGTAAAGAAGCACATGGTCAAGGCAGTCGCCGCGCTGTTTTGTGGCGCTTATATACACACGCATATTTTCTTTCACTTTGTCCTGACCGATATAGGTATCAAGACTTTGCGGGCGGAGTACGGGCTCAAATTCGCCGTCCTCCGCCTTGAAATTTGTTGTTATTATTCTCTTATCCATTTTATAACACCTTTAATGCGCGGCTGATAAGTTCCGCCGAAGTAAGACTTTCGTCAAAGACGGCATCAAGCGCCTTTGAAACTTCGGGCTTGCCGAAACCAAGACTCAGAAGCGCCTCGGCAGCATCCGCCCTTTCACCGCTGTCAGGTTTTGCGGCTGCCGTATTTATAACAGTTGCACCCGCAGCATCCATAGTCTGCGTTTTGTCTTTAAGATCAAGAATTATCTGCTGCGCTGTCTTTTTGCCGATACCCTGACCCGATGACAGTGTCTTTACATCATCGGAAATTATCGCAAGGGAGATCTGTGCAGGCGTAAGGCTTGCAAGAAGAGCCGTAGCGCCCTTCGGTCCGACACCCTTTACGGTTATAAGGCGGTCAAACATATTCAGTTCCTCCATTGTGAGAAAACCGAAAAGCGACAGATCATCCTCCTTGACATTCATATGAGTATAAAGCTTTGCGGCATTTTCCGCCGCAGGCAGTCTGCCGACAGTTTCGGGCGAAACAAAGATGCGGAAACCTATGCCGCTGTTTTCTATGATAACAAAGTTTTCGCCCTTGTATTTTAAAATTCCCGAAATATAGCTTATCATATTATCTCCCGACCGATATTATTCAAAGTTTGTCTTTAACGGGCAAACTTAATTTTCCTTTTCTTCAACAACAGGTTCTTCTATAATATCGGTTTCTTCTTCTTTTGTTGTATCTTCTTCATTCGGTTCGGGTGCTTCCGTCTCCTCCTCAACAACTTCTTCCGTAGTAGTTGCCGCCGCAGCTGTTGTGGGTTCGGTCACAGTTTCAACCACGGACTCTGTTGTGGGCTGTGTGCCTTTTGTAACGAAAACGTATATTTTTGTTTCGCCCCTCACTTCAACGCCCTCGGGCAAAGTGATATTAAGCGGCACTTCCGTTGCGCCCTCCTGTATCTCGCTGAGGTCTACGGAAGGTGCAAGCGATGCATTTGTAGTTTTTGCAAGAGCCTCGGGGTCGCCGAATACGGTAAACACCACCTGACTCGGGAACTGCGCTTTAAGACCGTCTTTCAAGCCCGTAACGGTTATCTCGTCTGCGGCAAGGGTGATATTTTTGCCGTCCTTGCCCGAAACTTCTATGGTCACGGTGATAACGCGCGGCGAATTGCTTTTAAGGCTGACCCTCTCGTCTTTTATGAAATCGGTTATCTCGTAAGTGCGTATATCCGAGCCTACAAGTTTATCAAGCTCTATCGAGGGCAAAACTATCGGGCTGATGCTGTCAAGCACATCTTTCTCACCCGTAAGTTCAACAACTTTCGGTGACCAGTCTATGGATTTAAGGACAAGCTCGCTGCTTATTATACCCGTTGTGGCAGGTTTGACAACCTCTATATTTTTGGTGTATTTCACGCTCACCCGCGCAATAATGCCCGGCGGCGAAACAATGAAATTGGGCATCGGCTGACCCGCTTTGCTGTAAACAACGGGATGAAGCTCTGTCTGGAAATCCTCCGTCTTTTTATCGAGGTTTATCTCCGCGATCACCTTGTCAACATTCGCAAACTCCGTTGCGGGACCGTATACCGTAACGGTATCTATATCAAGCGTTTCCACCGCAGCCGAATACCCGTCCTCAAGCTTGCCCGTAAAACTTGTTTCAAGCTTGAGATCGCCCGACTTCGAGCTGTCGAAAACAACATTCACAAAGCTTGGCGAAAAGCTGACTACCTCATACGAATAAAGGTAGATGCCGTCTATTGTGGGACTGATATTCATTGCTATATTCTGCGGTGTATCAACGATATTTTCCGCATTTATCTGGTTGAAATCAAGGTTTGCCCGAAGTGCCGTGTCCTTCTGGCGTGAAAGCTCGTCAAGTGCGGCGCGCGTGCCTTTTACCTTGACCTCTATCCTTCTTTCCATTATATCCGCGGTATTAAGCAGCGCAAAGCCGTTTTCCGCAAGACTTTGCTCATTGAGCAGAGAAATGGATACGGAAAAAGTTTTGGTCTCCGCAGGATTCAATGTATTCATAACAACAAACCACATAAAGACCGCTATTACTATACTTGCTATCTTCCAGCCCGTATTTCTTGAGAAAAAATCCTTTACACCATTTATAAACTTCATTTTTTCTGTCCTTTCCCCTTAAAAAGCTTTGTATTGACCGTCTTGCTCTCAACAAGTCCGTTAAGCATATTTGTAAGACTCTTTTCGTTAAGGTTGCGGCTCAGTCTGCCGCTGTGTGCTACCGAGATAGAGCCCGTTTCCTCCGAAACAACGATGATATACGCATCCGACTGTTCGCTTGCACCTACCGCTGCCCTGTGTCTTGTGCCGAGTTCGGAACTCAGATTGCTCTGCGTAACGGGCAGGATACAGCTTGCCGCCGCAATTCGGTTATCCTTTATAACCACCGCACCGTCATGCAGCGGAGTTTTATTTACAAAAATATTCACAAGCAGCTGTGTTGAAATAACGCTGTCAAGCACTATGCCGCGGCTGATGAAATCACCCACGGGCACATTATGTTCAAGCACGATGAGCGCACCCGTTTTCTCGCGTGCCATCTTCACACAGGCTTCAACGATATAACGCACCGAATTGTAGTTAAGGCGCGTGCTTTTTTCGACATTGAGTATATCGGCTATACCCGAAAAGCCGCTTTCGCCTATCTGTTCAAGCGCCTTGCGAAGCTCGGGCTGAAAAAGGATGACCAACGCGATAACGCCTACGGAATAAGTCTTTTCGATTATCCATGTAAGGGTATAAAAATGAAATCTGTATGATAAAAAGCTTACAAAAGCAATGACCATAAGACCGCGGAAAAGCGACCATGCCCTTGTATTTTTTATCCATATCAAAATAAGATATATGATTATCGCAACTATCGCTATATCAATAACATCGGTTATTCTGACCGAAGGTATGCTCAGGGTAGAAAGATTGATATTATCGGCAATGTTGGACTGTAATTCGTTTTCCAGAAAGATACTGTTCACTGTATCACCGCTTTCAAAATTAAAATACTGTGTTATTTAAAGTTATATTATCAAATAATATCGCTATTCTGTTCTATTATAACATAAAAAAGAATTATTCTCAACCCAAAATTTATCGGTTTAACGATTTTTTTTATATTCTCTGTACCATAAAAAAATAGTGAGTTCCTTTGGAACATCACCCGCGTAATGTAAAAAAACTGCCGCACGGCAATGCAGCAGTTTTTTGGGTTATATTTTACAGATCGTCTATATCGCGGTCTATGTCAAACTCGTTTTTTTCCGCCGTTATCGTAAAACCCGCAAGTCTCGCAAGTTCCCTTACGGTGTTTCTGGAAACTTTTTTTCCGCCGTATTCCACAAGGTCCTCGGTCTCGCCCGTAAAGATGTCGGCAGGCTGATATTTGCGCAAAACCACCTTATCGCCGCTTGTAAATATTTCGATATTATCGCCCACGTTCCATTCAAGAGTGCTGCGCAGTTCCTTCGGTATAACTATTCTGCCAAGATTGTCTATTGCCCTTGTAATGCCTGTTTGTTTCATATTTTTCCCTCCATACAGTGTCAATACGGTTATTATATACACGTTTTTCCTATTATCCTATACAGAGATTATAACATATTTTTTTGTTTTTGTAAAGAAAAAAATGTCAAATAGATTCACTATTTGACATTTTTTAGGATATTATAGCAACTGTCCACGCAGCGCCGACTTATAATTTCACATAGCTTTTTGTTTTTTGCACGCAATAAGGCAGTTTTGCATAAGCATCGCTATGGTCATAGGACCTACGCCGCCCGGAACGGGTGTGATATGCGATGCTTTGGGCTCAACGCTTTCAAAATCCACATCCCCGCAGAGTTTGCCGTCATCCATACGGTTTATGCCCACATCTATAACAACAACACCGTCGCTTACCATATCGCCTGTGATAAATTTGGGCTTGCCTATTGCCGCAACAAGTATATCCGCCTGTCTGCAAACTTCCGCAAGGTCCTTTGTTTTTGAATGGCAGGTGATAACAGTGCCGTTTTCCGCAAGCAAAAGCATACCCACGGGCTTGCCCACGATATTGCTCCTGCCCACAACAACACATTTTTTGCCCGTAATATCCACGCCGCTGCGCTTGATAAGCTCAATACAGCCCGCAGGCGTACAAGCTTTGAGCTGTGCCTTTCCAATGCTCAAAAGACCGACGTTATACGGGTGGAAACCGTCAACATCCTTTTCTGGCTTAATACGAAGAAGCACCTTATCCTCATCTATATGTTTCGGCAAAGGCAGCTGCACAAGTATACCGTTGCAGTCGGGGTCAAGGTTAAGGCTGTCGATAAGCGCAAGCAGTTCTTCCTCGCTTGTGCTTTCGGGCAGTTCATAGCTTAAAGATTTGATGCCGCAGTATTCGCAGGCGCGCTTTTTATTGCGCACATATACCTGGCTTGCAGGGTTTTCGCCCACAAGTATCACCGCAAGGCAGGGCTGTATACCCTTATCAAGAAGCTCTATGACCTCCTTCTTCACCTCGTTTTTGATATCTGTTGATATCTGCTTTCCGTCAATTATTGCCATTTTGTTCGTCCTCCCTTTCAAGATTGCTTATACCAAGCGAAATTTCTTTTGTATCATCGGCATAATGTATGCAGAACATTTTTCCGCCCGCAATATTTATATAAGTACCGTAGTTTTCGTTATAGAGTTCATCATTGCCGCCGTCGAGATCCATACGCCTTATGGTGTTGTTGTCCCAATCGGTATAATAAACCTTGTTATTGTAAATATTGACATCACCCGACTGACAGTCGTTGAGCGTTTCGGTCGCACCCGTGCGCAGGTCAAGGCGTGTAAGACGCTTGTCGTTTTCGTTCTTGCCCGTCATATCCCATGCACTGTAATAGATGTAGTTCTCGTAAAGGTTAAGATACATACTCTGCTCGCGGTTCATCATAACGGGGTCGCTGCCGTCATGTCCGCAGCGGTATATCGTGCCGCCCTGCGAAAAATTGGTAAAGTATACATAGTTCTCGTCAACATTGAGATACTGACAGTTATTGTCCGAGATGACCTCATAATCACCGCCGTCTATCGGCATACGGCAGAGATGATAGTCGTTTTTCGGGTCGGAAAAATAAATATAATCCTCCCAGAGACTGACATAATATGTCGAGATCTCCGTAATAGGCTTATCATTGCTGCCGTCGATATCCATTGTGTAAAGCCTGAAATCATCCTTGCCGTCCGCATAATATACCTTGTCGTCACGCACGTTGATAAAATAAGGCTGGGTCTCTTTCAATATCGTTATCTCGCCCTCGGGTGTCACCTTTGCAAACTGTTCGCCCTTTTCGCCGTACTGACAATAAAGCCCCTCAAATACCTTTTTGGAACCGTCATCCCTGATGTATTCCGCCGCAGAACCGTAGTTTACAATGTTTCCCACAGTGTTGCCTCTGCCCGTGCTCTCATAAGTTTTTTCGGCAGTACCCGTGCCGTTTTCGCCGCCGCTGCCGCCCGTACCGTTACAACCCGTAAAAACACAAGCGATAAGCGCAGCAAAAATCAGTGTTTTTTTGATTTTGTGCAAGTTAAGACCTCCCCAAAAATTGTTATAACATCATAAAGATAACCTCAAATCAGAAAAGACCGATTATCTTTCCGTTTTCGTCAATGTCGATGTTTTCCGCAGCAGGCACTTTCGGCAGACCGGGCATTACCATAATATCGCCCGCAAGCGCAACTATAAAGCCTGCGCCCGCACTCACACGCACTTCTTTGATAGTTACGGTAAAACCGCTCGGTCTTCCGAGAAGTGCCGCATTATCGCTCAAAGAATACTGTGTTTTTGCTATGCAGACAGGCTGTTTGTCAAGCCCGAGCGCTTCAATGCGCGCCATCTGCTTTTTGGCTGCCGAGGTAAACTCCACACTTTCTGCGCCGTATATCTCACGGCAGATAGTGTTTATTTTGTCGGTGATGCTTGCTTTTTCGTCATACAAAGGCGCAAAACTGCTCTTTTTGTTTTCAAGCACTTCCGACACTTTCAACGCAAGTTCCTTGCCGCCCTCGCCGCCGTTCTCCCATACTCGCGCAATGGCAAAATCCGCGCCCATAGCTTCACAGCGTGATTTCACATACTCAACTTCCGCATCCGTATCGGTAACAAAATGGTTGAGCGTCACAACAACGGGCACACCGTATTTTTGCAGGTTTTCAATATGTTTCTCAAGGTTGACAAAGCCCGAATTCACGGCTTCAAGGTTTTCGCCGTTAAGTTCCGCCTTCGGCACACCTCCGTTGTATTTAAGCGCGCGCACCGTAGCCACAAGCACGACAGCATCAGGCTTTAAGCCTGCCTTTCGGCATTTTATATCAAAGAATTTTTCCGCACCGAGGTCTGCGCCGAAGCCTGCTTCGGTAACTGTTATCTCCGAAAGTTTCATCGCCGTTTTGGTCGCCTTTACACTGTTGCAGCCGTGCGCGATATTCGCAAAGGGACCGCAGTGGATGATCGCGGGTGTGTGTTCAAGTGTCTGTACGAGATTGGGCTTTAAAGCATCTTTCAGAAGAACGGTCATAGCGCCGTCCGCTTTAAGGTCTTTTGCTGTAACGGGCTTGCCCTTTCGGTTATAGGCGGCAATTATCCTGCCGAGGCGTGCTTTAAGGTCGAAAATATCCTCCGAAAGACCCACGATAGCCATTATCTCGCTTGCAACGGTTATCATAAAGCCGTCCTCACGCGGATGTCCGTTCGTCCTGCCGCCAAGACCGCATACGGTATTGCGCAGAGCACGGTCGTTAAGATCGACAGCACGTTTCCAGACGATATTGTTTATATCTATATCAAGCGCATTGCCCTGATGAATATGGTTGTCTATCATGGAAGCAAGCAGGTTGTTTGCCGTAGTCATGGCGTGTATATCGCCCGTAAAATGCAGGTTTATCTCCTCCATAGGCACTACCTGCGAATAGCCGCCGCCTGCCGCACCGCCCTTTACGCCCATGCACGGTCCGAGAGACGGTTCACGCAAAGCGACCACAGCCTTTTTGCCAAGTTTATTCAGAGCCTGCGCAAGACCGATGGTAACTGTCGTTTTGCCCTCGCCCGCAGGTGTCGGGTTGACAGCTGTAACAAGCACAAGTTTTGCATCGGGCTTGTCTTTATTTTTATTGTAAAGCTCGTCCGAGAGCTTTGCCTTGTATTTGCCGTAAAGTTCAAGACAGTCGGTGTCTATGCCGAAATTTTCCGCAACTTCGGCAATGGGTAAGAGCTTACATTCCTGTGCGATCTGTATATCGGTTTTCATAGGATACTCCTCCTTAAAAAATAACATAATATAAGATGATTATACCACAACAAGAAAATTATGTCTATTGTTTTTTGTTTTTGAGTTTTTTCATTTTTTCAAAAGAAAAATTATTGTTTTTGCTCGTTGTCGCACAGCGACAACATCGCCGGAGAAAAGCAGGCTTTTCTCCGTTTTGCAGCCGCACTGCGCGCCGCCTGCGGCGTCACTTGGCGTCTGTAGGGAAGAAAAAAC
>JAGAHK010000224.1 GCA_017627115.1 Bacillota bacterium
ACAAGGAAGGTATATCACAGGCAGCACTATGCCTTAAACGGCGTGTCATTTGATGTTAAAAAAGGTGAGTCACTTGGCATTATAGGCGTTAACGGCGCAGGCAAATCCACGATACTTAAAATAATAACGGGTGTTCTTAACCCCACAAGCGGCAGGGTCGAGGTAGACGGCAAGATCTCCGCACTTCTCGAACTCGGCGCAGGTTTCAATATGGAGTACACGGGTATTGAGAATATTTATCTCAACGGTACTATGATGGGCTTTTCTCGTGAGGAAATTGATGCACGCCTTAAAGATATACTTGAATTTGCCGATATAGGCGATTTTGTGAACCAGCCTGTAAAGACCTACAGCAGTGGTATGTTCGTGCGCCTTGCCTTTGCGGTGGCAATAAATATCGACCCCGAGATACTTATAGTCGATGAGGCTTTGAGTGTGGGTGATGTTTTCTTCCAGGCAAAGTGCTACAAAAAGTTTGAGGATTTCAAGGCGCAGGGCAAGACCATTATTTTTGTAAGCCACAGCTTAAGCAGCATTGCAAAATACTGTGACAGGGTGGTGCTGCTCGATCACGGCACAAAAATGGCGGAGGGCGACCCTGCCGAGATGATAGACCTGTTTAAAAAAGTGCTTGTAAACCAGGTAGACAGCGAGATACCCGTTGATGATGACGTGGACGGCTCCGATCTCCCCGAACAGGGCACATGGAAGCAGCAGATGGTCGTTAACCCGAATATCAACAGCTACGGCAGCGGTGCGGCGGAGATATTTGATTTCTGCATAGTTGACAATAAGGGCATTATAAGCAATAAGATAGAAAAAGGCTCGTCATTTACCGTGAAAATGGCGGTCAGGTTCAATAAACCCGTGAATGACCCCATTTTTGCCTTTACCATTCTCGATCTTCAGGGTACGGAAATAACCGGCACAAATACCATGTACGAAAAGGCCGATGTGGAAGATGCGAAAAAAGGCGATATCCGCGAGATAAGCTTTACACAGCGTATGGATATACAGGGCGGCGAATATCTTTTGAGTCTGGGCTGCACGGGTTTCAAAGACGGTGAATTTACAGTCTACCACAGGCTTTATCAGGTTTGCAGCCTTACGGTCATTTCCGATAAGGACACGGTGGGCTTTTATGATATGAACAGCAGGGTGGAAGTGAAATAAGGCTGATGGCCTGCGGCGGTTTGATAATGTTATTGAATAATGGGGAGGTCAGTGTCTTGACGGAGAATATTGGCGGCGTAACGCTTGATTTGCAGTTTTACAGCGGCGAGGATCTTTACTCGGACGGTGTTGTTGAGGACGAACTTTTGAAAATAGTCAGCGAAAACTCCGCGGATGAATACGAAAAAATAATCGCACAAAGGCGCAAATGGGCTATTCTTTACCATTTGTCAAAACAGCGCACAAACTGCCTTGAATGGATAGACGGTGATAAAAATGCCGCCGTGCTTGAGATCGGTTCGGGCTGCGGCGCAATAACGGGCTGTCTTGCCGAAAAATACGGCAGTGTTACCTGTGTGGAACTTTCAAAAAAACGCAGTCTTATAAATGCAAACAGAAATAAGGACAAAAACAATATAAAAATATATGTCGGCAATTTCCAGACGGTAGCACCGTCTTTGCCGCAATTTGATGTGATAACGCTTATCGGCGTGCTGGAATACGGCAGGCTCTATATCGACAGCCCCGAGCCGTATACCGCCTTTTTAAAGCAGATAAAAGGGCTTTTGAGACCGAACGGCAGAGTCATTATTGCCATTGAGAACCGCCTTGGGCTGAAATATTGGGCAGGCTGCCGCGAGGACCACACGGGCAGATACTATGATTCGATAGAGAATTATCCCGAAAACAAGGGCATACAGACCTTTTCAAAGGCCGAACTTACGGAAATACTTGAAAAAGCGGGCTTTGACAGGCACGATTTTTATTATCCCTATCCCGACTATAAGCTTGCAAGCACGGTATACAGCGATGCTTATCTGCCGCGCAGGGGCGAACTGAACAACAACCTGCGCAATTTTGACGGCGAGCGCATTATATCTTTTGATGAAAGGCGCGCTTTTGACAGCCTTATCGAAAACGGTCTGTTTGCGGAATTCAGCAATTCGTTTCTGGTGATCGGGGGTGCGGAAAATGCGTGATATCATATTTGCGAAGTATTCTTCGGAGCGCAGTGCGGATTTTGCCATAAAAACCGTTATTACGCTTGAAAACGGCGTAAAGCGTGTCGAGAAATACCCGTTAAGCGAAAAGGCGGCGGCGCATGTACAAAAAATGGCGGAAAACCGTGATAAAATAAATGCGTTTTACGGCGGCGCAGGTCTTAAAGCCGCGCCCTGCGAGGTTATAAACAAGGGTGTCGCCTTTGATTATATCGTTGGCGAGACTTTTGAGGAAAAACTTGAAAAATGCGGGAGTATCAATGCCGAAACGGAACTTATGACAAAGCTTCGCGACCGTCTTTATGCACTTTCGGGCGACAGTTTTGAACGCACGGCGGCTTTTGATGAAGTGTTCGGCGGGACCGAACTTCCGAACGGCCTGCACGCAGGCGCTTTTTGCTGTTTTGACCTTGCATTCGGCAATATTATAATAGACAAAAACGGCGAGAGCCATATTATAGATTACGAATGGTGTTTTGATTTTCCCGTGCCCGTTGAATACATCTTTTACCGTGCGGTAAAGCTCTATGTCGTTATCTCGGGCAGGAATGACCTTATAGAAGCGGGCATTTATGAAAAACTCGGTTTCGGCGAAGATGCGGCACAGTGTTTTGACAGCCTTGAAACGGCTTTTCAGGCATATATCCGCGGTGATGTCATGAGCCTGCGCGATCTCTACTCGGGCTTTGAAAAGAAAAACTACAGTCTGCCCGAAATAATGGGTATGATACACAGTAAAAATTACGCACAGGTGTATTTTGACAGGGGCAGCGATTACAGCGAGGATGACAGCTACCGTGTTGAAACGGACGGAAAAGTCAGCCTTGAGATAGCTTTGACGGGCGAGGTCAAGGCGTGCCGTCTCGATCCTCTGGAGGAATACTGTGCGGTGTTTATCGAGGAACTGACCGCAGAGTCAAACGGCAGAAAATACGTGCCCGAATTTATCACAAACGGTGCGCGGACGGGAAATGTTATCTATTTTGACTGTGACGACCCTCTTATGATATTTGACAAGCTTGAAGAGGGCACGGAAAAAATAAAGATAGATTATTCGGTTTCAAAACTTACAAAACAGCAGGTGCAGGGTGCGGTGAAACTGCTTGAAGACAACCGCCGCAAGGATGTTGAAGCGGCAGAGATAAATGCGAAGCTTGCGCAGAAAACTGCGGAGTACGACATAAAATCGGCGCAGTTTGAGGATATGAAAAATCTTGCGGACGAAAGACAGAAAGTGATCGACCAAACGCTTGAACACGTAAAAAATATAACGGGTATTTTTGAGTCGGAAAAGACTGTGCTTATAAATGAAAAAAATCGGCTTATAAACGAAAAAGCCGCACTTGAAGCAGTGCTTGCACAGAGGGAGAAATATATCTCCGACATTGAAAACAGCAGGGCATGGAAAGCAATAACCAAAATGCGCAGCTTAATGGGGAAATAGGTGGAACTATGACAACGGAAACAGCAGAAAACCTTGATATGATGAAAAAGGCTATCGACAGCGCGGATATTGTTTCGTTTGATATTTTTGATACGCTCATGGTGCGCCTTACCGCGCGTGCGGAGGATATTTTCCGCCTTATGGAGCTAAAGACGGGTATCCGCGGCTTTGCCGAGAAAAGACAGACTTTGCAGACAGAATGCAGCCTTATGACAGAGCGTACAAAGGGCGAGCCGCACTGTACTTTTGATGATATTTACGAATATCTTGAAAAAAATGCGGGGCTTGATACGGGCAGGTACAGCTGGGCAGAGCTGAAACAGCTTGAACTCGATACCGAAAAACGCCTGCTTGTGCGCAATACGCCGATGTTTGAGATATTTTCGTATGCAAAAAAACAGGGCAAGCGTGTTGTTGCCGTCAGCGATATGTACCTCGGCAGGAAAGAAATAGAGCCGTTTTTGCAAAACTGTGGTTATACGGGCTTTGACGAGATATATGTCTCGGCGGATGTGAAAAAGACCAAATACCGCCTTGACCTTTTTGAGTATGTGGTCAATGCCGAAAAAGTGAATGCGGCGCAGATAGTGCATATAGGCGACAGCCTTAAAGATGATTTTGAAAACGCAAAAAAATGCGGTCTTAATGCCGTGCTTTACAAGGGTCACAGGAACAAGGCGGATGTTTCGCTTTACCGCTCGATAAGCACGGGTGCGGCAAACCTTATAAAAAACGAGGGGCACGGCTTCTGGGCAGAACTCGGTGCGGCTGTGGGCGGTCCGCTTTACGGCGGCATACTGTGCGAACTCAATAAGCAGATCGCACAAAAACAGCCCGACAAGGTGTTTTTCCTCGCGCGTGACGGCTATGACCTGTTTGAACTTGCAGATGAGGAGTGTACGGGGCTTACGGGCATAAAAAAAGAATATCTGTACGCATCAAGACGCGCTATGCTGCTTTGCGGCATGAACAGTCTTTCGGATGAAAACAAAAAACAACTGCCGCCTTTTACTTTCGGGCAGAGCATAAAAGAACTGCTCGCCTACCTCGATATGGCTGAAGTAAAAGAGGAAAGCGTGAAAAACGCAGGCTTTGACGGTTATGAGTCCATAATAAGGTCAAGGCGCGATTTTGATAAATTCCGCAGTATTTTTGATGCGGAAAAAGAACTTTTCCTGAAAAAATGCGAAGAGGAAAGGACGGCTTTTAAAAACTACCTGCAAAAAACGGGCTTTCTTGACTCAAAGGCGCTTGTTTTTGACTGCGGCTGGAACGGCAGCAGCCAGTATCTTTTGGATAAGGCGGCGGAACTTATGGACTATAAGGGTGAGAACAGCTTTATCTATGTAGGTCTTACGGACGGCGACAAATGCCGCAGGCAGCTTAAAGACAGAAAGTATGATACCATACTTTTCGGCAAGGGCAAAAACAGCGGTCTTTGGAAAAGGCTTGGCAGAAGTGTCGTGCTGCTTGAACTTTTCTTCGGCGCACCTCACGGTTCGGTGTGGAAATATGCCGACAACAAGGACGGCTTTATTTTAGAGGATATCGAGAGCCAATTTGACTATAAACAGGAGCTTTTGGACGGTATAAGGGCATTTTTGCGCCTTGCGTGTCCGCTTTTTAACGAGTATGCGCTTGTGCCGACGGCAGAGGACTGCCTTGCCGAAGTATTCAGGCTTATTGAAGAACCGACTGTTGAAGAAGCGGTGAATATAGGCGACCTTGAAAATATGGACGGCTTTGCGGCAAAGAAAAATGTGAAGAAATACATCGCAAAGCTTACGAAAGATGATATTACCGACGAACTCAACGAGTTTTACTGGCCGCAGGGCATATATACGCGCCCCGATATTGATGATGAGGTCAAGGAGTTTGTGCGGAAAAAAACAGGTGTAACTATGAGTGAAAACAAAAACGAGGCACAGCCCGCCGAAAAACGCCCCAATGTGTTCAAAAGGGTGATGGGCTATATTGACAATTACGGTCTTATGACCACCTGCTATCTTGTGAAAAACAGGAACAGGCTGAAAACCGCTAAAAAACCGTTTGAGACCTTTATAGAAAATACGGAGAAGAATTTGCTGCTGACAGAGCCGCTTGATTACAGACCGCTGTTTTCGTTTGTTGTGCCCGTTTACAACGTGCTTGACGAACAGCTGCGCGAGTGTATAGACTCTATCCTGAATCAGACTTACGATAATTTTGAGCTGATACTTGTGGATGATAAATCAACATGGGAGAGCGTGCCGAAGGTGCTTGCCGAGTATGAGAGCGACCCGCGCATCACGGTCATTTACCGCAATGAAAACGGGCATATCTCGCGCTGCACCAATACGGGTATAGAGGCTGCAAAGGGCGAATATATCGTCTTTACGGACTGTGATGATGTGCTTGCGCCGAATGCGGTCTATGAGATGACGAAAGTTGTAAACGAGGATAAGAGCATTGATTTTATCTACAGTGACGAGGATAAATTGAGCGATGACGGCACGATGCGCCATTTTCCGCATTTTAAGCCCGATTGGTCGCCCGATACCTTTATGAGCCATATGTATACGAGCCATCTTTCGGCTTACCGCAGGAGCATAGTCAACGAGATAGGCGGTTTGCGTGTGGGCTTTGAGGGTGCGCAGGACTACGATTTTACGATACGTTTTACAGAAAAGACCGACAGGGTGGCGCATATACCGAAAATACTCTATCATTGGCGCCAGCGCCCCGAATCCACGGCTACCGACCTGGGTGTGAAGCCCTATGTTATGAATGCCATGCTCAACCTGAAAAAAGAGGCTCTGGAGCGCAGGGGCTTAAAGGGCGAGGTGGTCTATGACCCCGAGGTATTTCAGCACCGTGTTATCTACAAGCCCGAGGGTGAGCCGCTTGTCAGCATAATAATACCCTCAAAGGATAATTACGATATTTTTGAACGCTGTATAAAAACGCTTGTTGAAAAGACGGAGTACAAAAACTATGAACTGGTAGTTGCAGATAACGGCAGCAAACCCGAAAACAGGAAGAAATACGAAAAACTCTGCGAAGATGTGAATGCGGTATACCACTATGAGAAAATGGATTTCAATTTCTCAAAAATGTGCAATATCGGAGCAAAAATATCAAAGGGCAGCTATCTGCTTTTCCTTAATGATGATATAGAGATAATAAACGGCGTTTGGCTTGAACGTATGCTTGGACAGGCGTGTCTGAAGCACACGGGCGCAGTCGGTGCAAAGCTGCTTTATCCAAACAGCACCGAGATACAGCACTGCGGTATAATCAATCTGCAAAGAGGTCCCTGCCATGCGTTTATGCATATGACGGACAGTGTGCCGCTTTATTTCAGCCGCAACAAGATAGATTACAACTATATCGCGGTCACGGCTGCCTGCCTTTGTGTGAGCAGGGAAAAATTCGATGCCGTAAAGGGTTTTGACGAGGAACTTACTGTCGGTTACAACGATGTGGATCTTTGCTTTAAGCTTTACGAGAACGGTCTGTACAATGTTGTGCGCACCGATGCCGTTTTGTGGCATCATGAATCGGTCAGCCGCGGTCTTGATGCGGAGGACCCCGAAAAGCGCAAAAGGCTTGCCAAAGAGTTTGACAAGCTGAACAAAAAACACCCCAACCTTGTGGGCAAAGACCCGTTCTATAACCCGAACCTTATAAAAGACAGGGTGGATTTTAATATAGACCTTACACGTTCCGTTGGCTCGGCGAAGCTTGTCAAGGCGGGACTTGATGTAACGCCGCTTTTGAACGACCGCGTACAGGCCTGCATAGACGACTGTTGGAAAGGCAAACTCACCGAGATAAGCGGCTGGGCTTTTATAGGCAATATGCCGCTGAACAACCTCGACAAAAAGTATGTGCTTTTTGTTGACGAAAACGATACCGCCGTTGCTTTTGAGACGGAGACTGTGCTGCGCTTTGATGTAAGTGCGGCTTACGGCACCAAATGCGGACTGAATTTATCGGGCTACAAATGCAGTATACTGACCGAAAATTTGCAGCCCGGCAGATACCGCCTTGGTATACTTGTGGAAAACAAGCTTATGTTCAAGCGGTATGCAAAACTTTTTGACGAGTATATAGATGTGGAATAAAAAAAGGGCGCTGCGTTATTTAACGCAGCGCCCTTTTGTAATAAACGGTTTTTGCCGATTTTATCACACGTTTTTTATTCTTTTCTTTCAGCATTTATATCATACTGTTTTGCGGCA
>JAGAHK010000225.1 GCA_017627115.1 Bacillota bacterium
GGGATAATCCGCAAATACATCCATCTGCTCCTCCTTGGGAAGTGCAGCGACCCACTGTTTTGCGGAATCAAGCGTTATCTGCTTGCCCGACTGTTCGTATATATATATCCAATCGGGCTCGTTGTCAAACCATACAAAGCCCTTGGAACGTATAAGCTTTTTACTCAGATCAAGCACCGCATTTTCAAATTTTGCGCGGTCAAACGGACGTACAGCACTGAAAACGCAGGTGTTTATGCCGTATTCAAGCGCTTCGCCGTGTTCATGGTCGTGATCGTGATCATGGTCATGATGATGGTGATGATGCTCATGGCTGTGACCGTGTTCGCGGTCATGGTCATGCTCGTGACCCTCCTCGCTCTCCATTGCTTCTATCCAGCCTGCACCGCGGTAAACTTCCTGAAGGTCGAAGATATTTTTGTCTATAAGCTGTGAAATATCCGCCTTGCTCCTTACCGTCTCTATTATTTCGATATTGGGGTTAAGCGCCTCTATAACTGCCTTTAAGCGTGCTTTCTGCGTATCGTTTACAAGGTCTGCCTTGTTGAGAAGAACAACATTGCAGAACTCTATCTGGTCGATAAGCAGCGGAGTGAGATCCTCTTCGTCCTCGTCCTCTTCATCGTGCTCATCATGCTCATCGTGATGTTCTTCATGTTCATCATGTTCATCATGATCATGGTCGTGATCGTGTTCTTCGGTAAGCTCCTCGCCGCACTCAAACTCTTCTGCCATTCTGTAGGCATCAACGACAGTTATTATGCTGTCAAGTTTGCAAATAGTCGGCATCTTATTTTCTATAAGAGCCTGTGTGACAGTGAGAATGGTGTTTGCGATAGGCTGCGGCTCGCATATGCCGCTTGCCTCGATAACGATATAGTCACAGCGGTTTTGGCGAAGCAGGCTCATTATCTGCTCGATAAGGTCGGATTTGAGCGTACAGCAGATACAGCCGTTTGAAAGTGCAACTACACCGCTGTCCTCCTGCTGGATAAGGCCCGTTTTTTCAACAAGCTCCGCATCAATGTTTATCTCGCCGATATCGTTTACGATAACGGCTATCTTCTTGCCCTGCGGTTCACGCAGGATATTATTGAGCAAGGTCGTCTTGCCTGCACCCAAAAAGCCCGAGATAACGGTAACGGGAACAACTTTTGGTTTTTTGTTAAATAAATTCATTTTTATCACCTTTTTATATAGTATTTTTATTATTTACGTATTTTTGCCCTTTACGAAGAGTATGGTATCACATTTAGAAACAATTGTCAAGCGGTGCATTTTTATCACGGCAGCACAACTGCGCAGACATTTTGCGATAAGGCTGTTTTGCCGACCTGCTGCGGTCTGTGAAATTCAGTTTCCTTTGACTGCGGCTGTTTTTACCGTACTTGCTTCCACACCGTCAAACACTTTTTGTACATCCTTTGCGGTAAGCTTCAAAAGGTTTTCGTGCATATCCGTATCACAGCCGAAATACTCGCTTAATGCGTCATAATTCAGCTGCTGCCTGCTTTTCGGTCTGTCGGCGGTATTAAGGCACATCAGCCTGTAACGCTGCATTTCTTCTTCGGTCGGCGAGAAATTTCGCATCAGACCTATGCACTCGAAAAACGTATCTATCGTCTTTTCAAAGTTTATATCTTTGAACGAGTTTATGCAGAAACTGCCGCTTGGGGTCGCATAAGCAGCGCTTCCGTATGCGCCCGCACCGCGCACCTTTTCCCACAAAAGAGTTGTTTTCATTATCTCCGCCGCCGCAAATGCCGCTTCGGGACTACCGCCATGCCTAAATGCAAGCGATATGGTATTTACATTGACATCCTTTCTTATTATCTCCGTTTTAAGGTCGGGCACGAAAACGGTCTTTTCGGCTGCTTTGCCGTCAAAGAGGGCAAGTTTTTTTACAATGCCCACCGCTTTTTCAAAGTTTTCGTGCGAACAGCATACCGCGGCACGCATATTGCCCTTTGAATATATCATCTTGCGCAGAGCCTGCGGCACAGCTGTATTTTTTGCTGCGTTTTTATATGCTTTTCTTATGATAAAAGCATTTTTTTCTATTCCTCCCAGCGCCGTTAAGTCGGTCAGCTTTTCGGGTGTTTTATCGAAAGAAAGCGTACAAATGCCGTCATCTGCGGTAAAAATGCGGTTTATCTCACTTGCGGCGGTTTCGGCGCTGTCGGCAAAAAAGCCCGTATTCAGCAAAAGGCAGGGCTTGCCGACATCACAAAGTTCAATTGAAAAATGCGGCAGTTCCGTCTTATAGCTGCGCACAAGCAGACCTGCGCTTTCAAGCAGTTTTGGCGGTATATCAAGCCCGAAAGCAAGTGTAAGAAAGATAATGCCGCCGCCGATAGGTGTGAACAGAATATCACCGCAGAGCTTTGTCTTTGGCTTTTGGGGCGGTTTTTCGGGTATTATCAAAGGTATTATACCGCTTTTTTCGTTTGTTTTTCTGTAGTCTTCAAGCGGCTTTTTGTCCTGTATCGCATATGCCTTTTTCTGCGGCATTTTTCCGCCTTTTATGCCGAAAATACCGTTGTTTTCAAAAGCGGATGATACATATTTTTGCGTATCGGCATTTTTTATACTCTCAAAAATATTTTTGAGATCGAGGCTTTTAAGCTCGCCGTTTGCATACATAAGTTTCAATGCGTAATACAGACCGCGCGGCTTATAGCCGAAATCGCCGTTTTCTATGTAAAAACGCAGGCTTTCGGTGTCTATGCTTATATCCTTTGCCGCCTTTTTTATTTTTTCCGTGTCGATATTGCCGCCCGTTATTTTCAGATAAGCAATATCACCCGTATCGTCAAAGCTTATTTTCAGCCCGTCAAGCCGTTTTTCAAGGGCTTTTGCCATAAGGAAATAAAAATACGTGCCAACATAGTCGGAGGTCGGACAAAGCGGAAACAACGCCATATTCACGTCATTCGGCAGGGGTATGTGCCTGACTTCTTTTTTTAAAATCGGTCTTTGTATTATCTTTTCACCACACCCGAAATATCTGCTCAAAAGCTCCAGATACGGCTTTTTATCGTCTTTCCCATAAACAAAGGCAAGGCAGTTTGTACCCGTATAGTGCTTTTTGTGATATTCGAGCATTTTTTTGTAGTCGGCATTTGGTATATCCTCGGGCAGACCTGCGGAAAAATGCGGTGTAAAAACGGCTTTTAAATATCTTTCGGCAAGGTTTTCGGGGTCGTCGTAAAAACCGCTCATCTCGCCGTATACAACGCCGTTTATGCCCTTGCCGTCATAAAAACCACCCTCCTGCATAAAGATCCCCTTATTTTGGTAAACAAGGGGATCGAAAACTCCGTCACAATAGACCTCCGCCATAAGCATAAGCGCCTTTTCATCAAGCGAAGCCACGGGAAAAAGGGTCTTATGCGGAAAGGTTATCGCGTTTAAATATGTATGCGGCACATTTATATCGAGCAGATTGAACGGGTCCTTTGCGGGAAATTTTTTTGAGCCGCAGAGAACGCAGTGTTCAAGTATATGCGCAATGCCCGTATCATCGTTTGCGGGGGTATCAAAAGAAAGCGCAAACACACGGTTTTCGTCCTCGTTGTCGATACAAATGACTCTGCCGCCGCTTTTATGTACAAAAAGGCTTACTTTGCCGATATTTTCAAAATTTTCGCTTTTTTCAAGTGAAAAATCAAGCATTGTTTTCCTCCAGATACCGCTTTGCTTCGTTTTTTACGGACTGTACGGGGTGGTTTTCGGCAACGGGCGCAAAATAGTTCAGCGCCATCTGCACATCGCCCGCTTCCGCCGCCATTTTACCAAGCTGGTAAAGTGTGGAATAGCGTATCTCGTCACCCTCCTGACAGCATTTCAGGCATTGCTCAAAAAGCTGACGTGCCGTCTCCGTATCGCCGTTTTCCGCCTGCTGCCTGCCGCCCGTGTAAAACTGTTCTGCGGCAAGGGGCAGTATAAGCTTTTTCTGCCTTGCATACTGCTCCATTATCTCGGGCGCAAAATCGGTGGTATCGAGGTTTACAAGTATCATTGCCGCCTCGGTCGCATTATCGTTTTTATAAAGGTTTTCGGCGGTGTTTATCTGCTTCACCCTGTCCTGAAGCGGCAAATTGCTGCTTGGCTGCTGTTCGCGGCTCAGGCTTGCCTCGGACTCGTTGTATTTGGTCAAAAGACTGTCATAGTCCTGTTTCAGTGTGTTATAGCGGTTCACCTGCTGTTCATACTGTAAGTTATCCGCCTGTATTATCTGCGGTATTGCAAGAAGCGAAACTATTATCGCCGCACTGATAAAGCCGAAGAAAAACACGGGTATAACGGGCTGTGGCTTGTTCACGTTCCTTGTACGCGCACCCCTTGTTCCCGCATAAGGCATATAATATGCGGAATTACGCGGATCGCTGCCGTAGCTTTTGGGGATGGGGCGGCTTTTATCGGGGTAAAGGCCGCGGTAGTAGCCAAGCGCTTTTTCGTTGTTTATATCCTGCTTTAAAACATTGTTTATAAGATCCACCGCAAGTGAATTTTTACCGTGTATAAGATAGCACAGCGCAAGCAGATTAAGCGCCTCTATAAAGCGTGGATTGAGGTTGAGCGCTTTTTTCAGGCTTATTATTGCCATATCGTCGTTTCGTTCGCGCACGCTTTCAAGCGCCTCGTTATACAGTTTTATGCTGTTTTCAAGGTTGTCTGCCTCGCGGCTGTTTTTCTCGTAATTGTCAAGATATTCCTGCGCAATATTCTTATCCGCCTGCATATTTATGCTCAATACCCACTGTGTGAGGGCATTTGCAATGTCACCCATTTCAAAATACACAAGTCCGAGCAGGTTTCTTGCGTTTATATTGCTTTTGCAGAAAGCCGTGCTTTTTTTCAGCACATTTACCGCACCGCTCAAGTCCCTGTCTTTGGCAAGCTCGAGACCGTGGTTGTAATAGCGCGCGGATATTGCATAGGCACGCTGCATAAGCGCTAAATCTTCGCCGCATTTCGGGCATATTTTTTCTTTTGTTATTTTAGCGTTGCAGTTAGGGCAATTCATCTGCGCTTGTCTCCTTTTTTTGCATCCTTACTGTCGGAAACGGGCTTTTTTTCAGCTGCGGAAAGGCGCAGAAGCTCCATCACATCCTGCACCTCATTTTCAAGCATTGTATCTTCAAGGTCATTGACCTCCGTCATCGGTCTGAACCTGTTAACTTCTTTCTTAAAATCAAACATAAAAAACACCGTACTTTCTCATTCTTATATGCTACATTGTAACATAGATAAGCATATTGTGACAAGTAGAAAATAGCGAAATTTTACGGCAAAATTTGGTATATTTTTCTTTGCGGCGTTATACAAACACCCTCTGTATCAGTACCATATACAATACCGTGCCTGCCGCTATGCTCAACAGGTTGTTTCTTTTCCATACGTGCAGCAGCACAACAGCTATGCCCGCTATTATTTTGGGCAGTATCGCATATATATCAAAGCTGCCTATCGTCAGATCGCTGCCGCAGATACAGTATACTATCAGTATTGCGATAACGGCGGCAGGCAGGTATGTACCCACATACACCACGGTTTTGGGCGGCTTTTTCTTCGCAAAAAGCAGAAACGGCACGGCGCGCGTGAAAAGAGTGCCAAGCGCGGTTATTGCTATTATAAGTATTGAATATTTAATCCCCTGCATTTTCCGCATCCTCCTTTTTGCTTTTGTATACAAGCGCCAGCACGCTTATTATAAGCGCAGGCAGCAAGAATTTATCCTCACCTAAAAGCACGATGAACACAAGCCCGACAATTACGCCTATCATCGCGGGACCGTGTTTTTTGGCAGTCAGCCACTGTTCCGTGAAGATAACTATAAACAGCGCCGTCATGGCATAGTCCACACCCGTTACATTGAATTTTATGAGAGTACCGAGTGCCGCACCGAGCGTACAGCCCGCTATCCAGTACGAATGGTCGAGCAAAGCTATAAAAAAGCGCACGCGCTTCTTGTTATATCCTTGTGTGTTCACGCTCCACAAAAGAGAGTATGTTTCGTCCGTGAGCGAAAAGATCATATAAAATGCTTTTTTGCCCATCTGCTTGAAATCCTCGATAAAAGACAGACCGTAAAACATATGCCTGCACTGCACGGAAAGTGTTATGAGCAGGGTATAAAGCGGACCCATGCCGCGTGTAAGCAGATCGACAAGCATAAACTGCATCGACCCCGCATAAACGAATAACGCGGTAAAGAATGCCCATACCGCGTTATAACCTGCTTTTTGATAAAGTATACCGAACGCCATACCCATAAAAAGGTAGCCCAGCATTACGGGTATGGTGTTCTTGAATGCAAATTTAAAATCGTCTTTCAACTCTATCTCTTCGCTTTCGATCAAATTAAAATA
>JAGAHK010000226.1 GCA_017627115.1 Bacillota bacterium
AAATTCAAAAAAACAAAAATAATTTTAGCCGATGGCGGCGCATTTGTAGGCGACCATGCTAATGTGAAGCCTAACAGGCTGAACATAGCAAACAGAGCCGTTAAGCAAATGCGCAAAATTATTTTTGGTATCCTTAAATCAGCGATTCCCAAAGAAAGGATTGGTTTTTATGAGATTATCCGATGCTGTTTTGAACAGGGAGTATATCATAACAAAGGTCGATGCAGGGCTTATGTCTGCGGCGCGGCTTCGGCAGCTGGGTTTTGCAAAAGGGGCTTTGACGGTGCCTTTGCACGAGGCGCCGATAACGGGAGAACCGCGTGCGTATTATATAAAGGGCAGTGTTATTGCGCTGCGCCGTGAGGATGCGGTGGGGATAGATGTGGAGGAGTGCGGTAACGGAGGTGGAGAGGATGTCCGATAAATACACTGCCGTTTTTGTCGGCAATCCTAATGTGGGCAAAAGTACTATATTCAACCGCCTTACGGGTATGAAACAGCACACGGGCAACTGGTCGGGCAAGACGGTGGACTGTGCCTGCGGCAAGTTCGGGGCGGAGGGCGTGGAGTTTACGGCGGTAGACTTGCCCGGGATATATTCGCTTGACCCCGTTTCGCGTGACGAGGAAGCGGCGGTCGGGTTTTTGCGCAGCAAAAAGGCGGATGTGACGGTGTTTGTGGCGGATGCGGGCTGTCTTGAACGCTCGCTGCCGCTTATAATAGAGACTGCCGCTGTCTCGCCCGTGTTTGTGCTTTGTCTTAATATGGCGGACGAGGCGAAAAGGCGCGGTATCGTGATAAATACAAGGCTTTTGTCGGAGTATCTGCGTGCGCCCGTTATACCTGCCTGCGGTGCGGACGGCACGGGGCTTGACGAGCTTAAAAAGTGTATGGCAAGGCTTGTTAAAGAGGGCAAAAGGGAGTGTTTTTCATATGACGGCTCTGCGGAGGAACTTGCCTCTGGGATATTTGCGCAGGCTGTGAGGGGTGAGAAAAATATAACGGAAAATGCCGACCGCAGGACAGACCGCATAATTCTGAGCAGGCGTTTTGGGCTGCCGCTTATGTTTTTGTTGCTTGCGTTTATTTTCTGGCTGACTGCCGCAGGGTCAAACTATCCGAGTATGATGCTTGAAACTGTGTTTGCAAGGCTTGGGCTGTGGCTGCGCGGTGTCACGGGCTTTTTGCCGGCTTGGCTTCGGGGACTGCTTTTTGACGGCGTTTACGATACGATGACCTGTGTTATTGCCGTTATGTTGCCGCCTATGGCAATATTTTTTCCGCTTTTTACACTGTTGGAGGATTCGGGGCTGCTGCCGCGCGCCGCTGTCTGTTCGGACTGCTGTATGCGCTGCGCAAAAGCGCACGGAAAAATGGCGCTGACTATCTGTATGGGCTTCGGCTGCAATGCTGTCGGCGTGACGGCGGCAAAGATAATAGAGTCACCGCGTGAAAGGCTCATCGCCATACTCACAAACGCTTTTACACCCTGTAACGGGCGCTTTCCCACACTTATGCTGATGATAACGCTTTTTCTTGCTTCAAACAGTTTTGATGCGGCGCTTTTGCTGTGTATGGTGATCTTCTTCTCGCTTGTTGTGACACTTCTGGTCTCGCGCCTGCTTGCGGAGACCGCCTTAAAGGGGAGAGCGAGTTCAACGGTGATAGAATTGCCGCCCTACAGACGTCCGCGCGTGCTGAGCGTGCTTGTGAGGAGCCTGCTTGACCGCACGGTGTTCGTGCTTGGGCGTGCCGCTGCCGCCGCTGCACCCGCAGGTGCCGTGATTTGGCTTATGCGTAATATAAACATAGGCGGCATCAGTATTCTGGGATATTTTACGCAGCTGCTTGAACCGTTCGGGAGGGCGATGGGGCTTGACGGCTGTGTGCTGACGGGCTTTATTCTCGGCATACCCGCAAACGAGATAGTGCTGCCTATTATCCTTACCTGCTACAATGCGCCTGCGGCAATGTCGGTGAAAGAGGTGCTTGTGTCAAACGGCTGGACGGCAAAAACGGCGGTGTGCATGATAGTTTTCTGCATCTGTCATTTTCCGTGTGCCACAACGCTGCTGACTATAAAAAAGGAAACGGGCAGCCTGAAACAGACTTTTATGTCGTTCTGGCTGCCTGCAATGGTAGGGATAGTGCTGTGCTGTGCGATAAATCTTGTGTGGAGATGGTGAATATATGATTCGGGCGTTTGGAAAGAAGTATTTGACGGAAAATATTGTATTCATATAATAATTGTGATATAATGAAAATGGATATTTTGAGTTCCCCTATTTTTCTTTGATATATTCCTTATATGTATGATTATTGGCTGTAAATAGAAAAAATATAATTGTTTGATAGTTTGTTAA
>JAGAHK010000227.1 GCA_017627115.1 Bacillota bacterium
ATAATAGCGGGTGGATATGATGCGGAGCAGGTACGTCTTGATCTTGACAGAAGCAGGCTGCTTGAACAGTTTCAAAAACGCAGGTTTTTTATAAACAAAAGTTATGAGCTTAACAACAAAGACGGAAAGATTTTACGCCTTGCGGCCTATTGTCAGCTTTTGCTTGTGAATAATGAAGTTTTTGCGGCAGTCCTTGCAATAAACCTTTCTACACTCTACGATAAAGCGGCTGTATCTAAACATGACCTTGCTTTTGATACGGTCTCGGGTATGTTCGGCAGAAACTACGGAGAAAGAGTATGTACCGAATTTTTGCAGTATCATCCGAGCATTTATGCCGCTGTTGTTTCGGTCAATATCCGCAATTTCGATGTTATGAACAGACATTTCGGCAAACGGGTAGGGGATATGATAATATCCTCCTTATCTGCACAGTTGTCGGATGAAGTGGGCAGCAATTGCCTTATCACACGTTCGGGCAGCGGCAGGTTCAGTATGCTTATGGAAGTCGAAAAGGAAGATGTAATAATCAGTTTGTTGAATGCATTGAGCCAAAAGGAACGCTGCATTATCGATAATGAAAAAAAGTTAGGTTATAAGCTTTCGTTCGGCTATTCCATATATCCCGACGATTCAAGAGAGTACAGTGAGCTTGCGCGTATGGCGGAAATGGCACTTGATTATTCCGATATGCACCCGAATCAGCCGTTTTTCCGTTTCAGTGACGAGATAATGCTTAAAAGCGGCAGCCGTCACGGCTTTAATATTATGGATATTGCAAACGGAATCCCGGGTGCGATACTTGTTTATCGTGCGGACGGCAATGAGGAGATACTTTATGCCAATAACGAGACTATCAGACTGTTTGAGTGTAATGATTTTGACGATTTTATGCAGCATGTAAACGGCAGTTTCAAGGGCTTTGTCTATAAAGAAGACCTTGATCGTGTCGAGTCCACAATATGGAACCAGCTTAATGAAACAAACGAGAACCGCATAGATTATGTTGAATACCGCATAGTTACCAAAAACGGTCTTATTCGCGAAGTGGATGATATAGGCAGGCTTATCGACAGCCCGTATTACGGCAGGATATTCTATGTCTTTATCCACGATATGACAACAAAAGAAAGCGTACTTCAAAACAGTCTTTCACACACATCTGCGGTGCAGGCAAAGTTTTCGCAAAGCAGCAATAACGGAGGTGGCAAATGATGCAGCCTTTTGATAAAGAATTTTATGACAAACTTCCGATAAGTGTCTGCATATTCAAGGCTATTTTTTCGGAATCGGGCAAAATAAAGGATTTTGAAGTGGTGTACGGTAATGCGGCTTACCGCGAGGAATGGCGCAGTGCTTATCCTAATACCGCTTTTACGGGAAAGCACTTTTTGCGTGATGGTATCCTTGATGAAAGCTCGATAGAAAAGATCGCAGCCTGCCGTACAGGTGACGGCAAACCGTTTTCTATCTTTCTTCAGGCTACTGAAAGGCATATTCATTTTACTCCTTTTCGCATTGATGACAGATATTACGGCTATTTTGTGACAAATATAACCGACTATGAAGAGACCACAAATAAAGAACATTTCTTTAAAAACATCAAGGCACTCAACAATAATGCCGTTCTTTTCAGGCTTGAAGAAAATAACAAACATATACCCGTATGGTGTTCGGATGGGTTTGTCAAGATCATGGATGGCACATATGATGAGGTTATGGAGCTTTTGCAGCTCGGTCCCATTGCCACCATTCATCCCGATGATGTTCAGCTTGTCGAGGAAGCGCTCGATATAAAAAATTTCGGGGTGAGCGGCAGTGCTGTTACGATAAGGAAAAAGACACTCAAAAACCGCTATAAATGGGTAAATATCCATTATTCTTTGGTTGAGGATTTCCACGAAAGATACTTATACTGTACATATTTTGATGTTTCTCTTTTGAAAGAACATGAGGCACAGCTTGAAAGTATGTATGAGGGTATTTATAATGATTTTCACCGTATGGGCAGGGATATGCTCGGTATTTTCCGCGTGAACCTTACAAGGGACTCCATTGAGGAGATAAACGGTCAGGATCTTTACGACAGCGACTTCCATGCTTCAAGCTATACCGAGGCTACAAGGCTTCGTGCAGAAAATTACCCTATAGTTGCGGAACAAAAACGCTTTATTGCAACATTTGATATACAAAACCTTATAAGAAACTATCTCGACGGCCGTACAATGATATCGGAGGTGCTGTATTCAAAGCGCCGTTCGGGCAGACAGTGTTTTGTAAACTATTATGCAACTATAACCCGTCATCCTATAAGCGGTGACATAATTGCTTTTATCATTGAGCAGGAGTACAACAGCGAAAAAGTTAACGAAACTATCCTGCAAAAGATACTTGTTCAGCAGTTTGATATGATATCATACATAGTTGACGGTCAGTATGGTGTTGTTATCGGCGATCCGAAAACCATGACACGCGGAAATGTTTTCCCCGAAGAACGCAACGGTTTATATATGGATTATATCAGGAATCAGGTTATCAGCGTTGCTGTCGGCTCCGATGATGAAAAGCGTGACCTGTTGGATGCTCTTTCTCTTGATAGGATAGCCGATGAACTTCTTGAAAAACAGCCATATGTTGTGGACATTACCTGTAATATAGATAATGAAACCTATTACAAGCGTTTTGAGTTTTACGCGGTCGATTCCGAAGCGCGTTTCTATATTTTGCTCAAATCCGATTTTACCGAGCTGCAAAAAGAGCAGATAAAACGCAACAAGCAGCTTAAAGAAGCACTTGAAGAAGCTAATCAGGCAAGTGTAGCGAAAACTTCTTTCCTTTCGCGTATGAGCCATGAGATTCGCACGCCGATGAATGCAATAATCGGTCTTGATGCCATAGCCTTGCAGGAACCCGACCTTACCGGGTCGATGCGCGATCACCTTAACAAGATAGGGATAAGCGCAAAATATCTTCTTTCGCTTATCAATGATATACTCGATATGAGCCGTATAGAGAGCGGACGTATGGTACTGAAAAACGAAAAGTTTTCATTCAGGGATTTCCTCGATCAGATAAATACCCTTATTTACAGTCAATGTCAGGCAAAACAGCTTAATTTTGAGTGTAATGTAAAAGGCAGGATTGACGATTTCTATATCGGCGATGCAATGAAACTTAAACAAGTATTGATAAATATACTCGGTAATTCCGTCAAGTTTACGGAAAGCCCGGGCAAAGTCAGTTTTGATGTTGAAAGGGTAGTTCAAACGGAGCAGCAGAGCACCCTGCGCTTTAAAATACGCGATACGGGTATAGGCATAGATGCCGCATATCTGCCCAAACTGTTTGAACCTTTCAGTCAGGAGGACTCTTCAAATACTAATTCTTACGGCGGCTCGGGTCTTGGTCTTGCTATATCAAAAAATATAATTGCTCTTATGAGCGGCGATATTTCCGTGACCTCAAAAAAGAACGAGGGTTCCGAATTCATTGTTGATGTTATGCTTAAAAACAGTGACGATGCTGCATACAAGCAGCAGGATACCGCCGATGTGCGCCCCGAAGAAATGAGTGTGCTTATAATTGACGATGATCCCGTTGCGTGCAGGCATGCACAGATAGTTATGGAAGAGGTCGGCATATCGTCTGAATATTGCCTTACGGGTCAGGACGCTGTTGAGCTTGTCAGCACACGCCATGCAAGACACGAGGATTATGATCTGATACTTGTTGACCTTAAAATGCCTGTTATGGACGGCGTGGAAGTAACGCGCAGGATACGTTCGGTCATAGGCGAAAAAACTGCGATAATCATCCTTACCGCCTACAGCTGGTCGGATATTGAAGAAGAAGCGCTTGAAGCGGGTGTTGACAGCTTTATACATAAGCCGCTTTTCAGCGCAGATATTATAAGAGAGTTTCGCAACGTACTCAACAGCAGACACAGCTCGGACCAAAGCGAGGTACAAAAAGCCGACCTTAACGGTAAAAGAGTGCTTCTTGCAGAGGATGTCAGCATAAATGCGGAGATAATGAAAAAACTCTGCGGTATGTACGGTATGATATCCGAACACGCAGAAAACGGAAAGATCGCTGTTGAAATGTTTGAAAACAGCGCCGAGAACTACTACGATGCTGTGCTTATGGATGTGCGTATGCCCGTTATGGACGGACTTGCGGCAACGGAAGCAATAAGGTCGCTTGATAGGAAAGATGCGAAAAGTATTCCTATAATAGCAATGACGGCAAACGCTTTTGATGAGGATGTGCAAAAATCCATACAAGCAGGTATGGATGCACACCTTTCAAAACCCGTCGAACCCGAAAAACTCTTTGAAAGCCTTTCGGTTCTTATAGCAAAAAAACAACAGTGATCAGCGATAAAACAAAGAGACCGATGCGTTGTGAGCATCGGTCTCTTTTCTATTACGCGGGTGATGTTCCGAAAGGAACTCACTCTTTTTATGTGCTATTATTTATTATCCGAAATATCCTTGCCGTCCCAGCAGTATGTACACAGGTTTTCAACGGGTATGCCCACGGATTCGAGCATATCGTCAAGACGGTTGTATCTTAATGATGTAAAGTGAAGTTCTTTTCTGATGCACTCTATCATTTCTGCGTATTTCTCGGAGTCGGGATCTACATATTGCTGTAATATTTCCTCCGTAACTTCCGTAGTGCCCTCAAGTTTGGCTATAACACGTCGGGTTATAAGGTCCATTTCGGAGGATGAACGCGAGAAGTTAAGGAACTTGCAGCCGTAAATAAGGGGAGGGCAGGCAGGTCTTATATGAACTTCCTTTGCGCCGCTTGCGTATAAAAACTCGGTAGTTTCACGCAGCTGCGTGCCTCTTACTATGGAGTCATCAATAAGCAGCAGGCTCTTGTCTTTGATAAGGTCGTCAACGGCAATAAGCTTCATTTTTGCTATCATATTACGCTTACTCTGTATAGTCGGCATAAATGAGCGCGACCATGTGGGAGTATACTTGATAAACGGCCTTGAAAACGGTATACCGGACTCATTTGAATATCCAACGGCGTGTGCCGTACCCGAGTCGGGTATGCCCGCAACGACATCCGGCTTTACATTATCCCTTTTTGCAAGACAGGCGCCGCATTTATAGCGCATATATTCAACATTTACACCCTCATATGAGCTTGACGGATAACCGTAGTATACCCACAGGAAAGTACATATCTTCATTTTGTCGCCGGGCATTACAAGCGTTTTAACACCTTCTTGCGAAACTATATCTATTTCACCGGGACCGAGTGATTTGTATGTACTGTAACCGAGTTTCTGGAATGCGAAATCCTCGAACGAGATACAGTATTCTTCGTAATCTTCGTGAACGGGGTTCTCCTCGTCCTGCGTTATCCTTCGACCTATAACAACGGGTGTTCTGCCGTATTTATCCCTTGCCGCGTATATGCCTTTCGGTGTCATCAGAAGCAGCGAAAGAGAACCGTCGACAACGTCAAGCGCATATTTAATACCCTCGATAAGGTTCTGCTTCTGATTGATTATCGCTGCCACAAGTTCGGTGGAATTAATGTCGCCGCCGCTCATTTCAAGAAAATGAGTATTGCCGTTGTTAAAGAGTGTGTTCAGTATTTCTTCCTTATTATTTATTTTGCTTACGGTCGTTATTGCATATGTACCGTGATGTGAACGTATGATAAGAGGCTGGGGCTCATAGTCCGATATACAGCCTATACCCATAAAACCGTCCATATTTTGCATATCTTTGTCAAATTTGGTCCTGAAAGGTGAGTTTTCAATATTGTGTATTGAACGGTCAAAATCCTTTCCGTCATAAAAAACAAGTCCCGCACGTCTTGTGCCTAAATGTGAATGGTAGTCAGTACCGAAAAATAATTCAAAATTACAACTTTTTTTGCCAACCGCGCCAAAAAAACCGCCCATTTATTGCTCCTCCTGATTGAAAAAATTTTTCTGTTATCATTATAACGCAAAATCGGACAAATGTAAAACATTTTTGTGTTTTTTTGTCAAATTTTTTATAAAAAACGGAATTAAGCGGTTTTTGTATAGTTTTAAGAAGTTTTTTGAAATAATACTTGTCAGGCAACTCTATGAAGTGTATAATTAATGTACAAGCAACAGGTCGAAAGTGGTGAAGTTATATTTATTTGACAAAGGGGATA
>JAGAHK010000228.1 GCA_017627115.1 Bacillota bacterium
AGGTACAAGCCCTGGATTGAGCGAATATTTGTACTCACTTTCAAAAAAATCCGCAAGTTTGTTTTCAAGCTCGGGATCGTCCGCAGAAAAGCCCTTTTCTTCACAAAGCTGTTCAATAAGTCCCCTGTTTTTATCGGGTACTGTAAGGTAATTATCGTATACGTATTTTCTGTAAGTCTCGTCGGCTACCGATACATCGGGTTCACTGTAATACTTCACCTCATAAGACGAAAAAAGCGGCATATCAAGTTCGTTTTTTATATCGTCCACATAAACTATATTCTCATTACTGTCAATATCGGTGTAATAAGGCAAGAACGGAGACTCGGTAATTATATCGAGGTTTTTTATGACCATTTTCCTTGCAGGTTCGTTATTTTTCTTTGCGGCATAGGATGTTTCAAAACTTTGTTCCTTGTTGTGTAAAGAGCCGTATGAGACCCACATACTGTCCGTATAATCCGTGCCGACAAAGCTTTTAAGATACTGCCTTCCCGGTTTTTCCGGCACAAATGTAACTTCAAGGTCAGGCTGTCCGTCGGGTTCGACCGAAGCATACCGTCCGAGCTGTCCGCTGCTTGCAACGGTCTGGACACTGTAGTTTTTGTAATGCGAGAAAGCTGTTATCATCATATCCTTGATAAGAAAATCCGAATACTCCTTTTCCTCCGAAACGGGCACGGTCTCATCAAAAGCCTGTTTTGATATAAAAGCATCACATATGCCAAGTGTCACAGTCATCAGAGCGAGCACAAGCACAAAAAACTGTGCAAATGCCTTGCCGTTAAGCAATTTATAATAATAATGTTTATTTTTCCACAAATATACTTTATACTGTGCATTTTTACGGAAACTGTACGGATATTTGCCGTTGAGTTTTATACAGGCCGTGATAAGCCATGCTGTTGAAAGCATCAGCATTGAGGCATAACTCGGCACACCGTCAAAATACAAGCCCATTGAGATGACCGCAAGAGAAAGAAAGCCCGATATGACAATATTCATCATCCTGCCGCAGCTTTCCCACAAAAACATTGCATAATATATGCACATAACGATAAGCACCGCTGTTATGGTAATATTTCTGTCGGCTATCATTTCGGTAAAGCCGTCAACACTCGGCAGTATGAACTTGACTCTTACAAGTTCATACATAAGATTGGTAAGGGCATTCAGACCGCTTCGTATAAGCGTTATATTATTGATGTAATACTCTGTGATCTTCCAAAATATCACGACATATGCCGCTATCCTTGTAACAAGGCTGAACTGACAGAGCATTATGACAAAGTTTATCGCCGTGATCATACCGAAAACATAAGGCGCATTATAGGGTATATTGAATGCCGACATAAATGCATCCAATGTTCCGAGCACAAAACAGTTGACCACAAGCATCCTGATAAACATATTCAGCAGACTGTAATTATCGCGTTTTTGGAAATTTTCTCCAAGAAAAAAACCTGTCTGCTGCGCTTCCTGTTTTTTATACGCAAGGCGTGTTCTTCTGAAAAGAAAAACAAATACTTTTTTTATGGTTTTCATAATATATCCGTCACCGCCTTATTATCACTGCCGCCGTGTATATAAATAATACCGCCGCCTGCGTATTCACGGCGCAGGGCAAGCATGGAGATATCGTCCCTGTCCGACGGATAAGCAAGATATATTTTCTCAATACCGTCTATAAGCGAGTTTTCATCATTTATATAGTATTTTGCAAGCTGCTCGCTGCCTGCCGCCGCAAAGGCAAGAGTAAACGGCATATTGCTGTTTAGCAGCATAAGCCCGGTGCCGTATACCGTGTCGATAATGCTGTCTATTGCAGGCTTGTAAAGTTCAGGCAGCAGCACCGCCGCCTCCTCGTTATTATCGGAGAATTCCTTTACAAGCAGCTCGGAATATTTAGTACTCAATTTCCAGTGGATATTGCGCAGTTTATCTCCCTGAATATACTCTCTTATGCCATCGGGCTGTGTGCCGTTCACATTTTTCGTGGATGTAAGGCTGTCCTCACTGTAAAGCTCGCTTGCGCTCAAAGAACCAATGTTTTTTTCGGGTATCGGTCTGACATAAAAATAATGGTCATTGAAATCTTTACATTTGAAGCCCCAAATATTCAGCGCATCCTTTACAGTCACACTTTCTATTTTTATATTCATTATCCCGCAAAGCGTTGGTGTGATAGGCAGTTTTGCAGTATATTTGCCGCTCGGCACCGAAAGATTGAGCGTGTTTTTTATCTCGTTCGGGTAATACTTATTCTCGGTCTTAAAAACTATGATGCAGTTTATTATCGGAAAAAAACTTTTATTTCCGAAACGGAAAATAAGCTGCGTTTCCTTATCCTTTTCGACCCACAATTCATCAGTGGTGACGGTAAGGGAAAGTTTTTTTGACACATACTTTGCCAAAACGCAGCTTAATACAGGAAATATAAGAAAAATAACAAAAACTACTGTCAGTTGTCTGCTATG
>JAGAHK010000229.1 GCA_017627115.1 Bacillota bacterium
CGTTCACGGGTAACATTGAATTCCTTGCCGACTTCTTCAAGTGTTCTGGAACGACCGTCTTTTAAACCGAAACGCAGCATAAGAACTTTCTTCTCACGGTCTGTAAGGGTATCGAGCACTTCCATAAGCTGCTCTTTAAGAAGGGTAGTGGCAGCTGCTTCGGCAGGTGCGGGTATATCCTCATCGGGGATAAAGTCACCGAGATGGCTGTCTTCCTCTTCGCCTATGGGTGTTTCAAGCGATACGGGTTCGAGCGATATCTTGCGGATCTCGCGTACCTTTTCTTCGGTCATTTGCATGCTTTCCGCAAGCTCCTTGTCGGTGGGTTCACGTCCGTTTTCCTGCAAAAGCTGGCGTGAGAGACGAATAAGCTTGTTTATAGTCTCTACCATATGCACGGGGATGCGGATCGTCCTTGCCTGGTCGGCAATGGCGCGAGTTATTGCCTGTCTTATCCACCAAGTTGCGTATGTCGAGAACTTGTAGCCCTTGCGGTAGTCAAACTTTTCAACAGCCTTTATAAGACCGAGGTTGCCTTCTTGTATAAGATCGAGGAAAAGCATACCTCTGCCGACATAGCGCTTTGCTATGCTGACAACAAGACGCAGGTTGGCTTCAGCAAGACGGCTTTTTGCAGCTTCGTCGCCTTCTTCGATGCGCTTTGCCAGCTCTGTTTCTTCCTCTGCACTTAAAAGAGGCACCTTGCCTATCTCTTTAAGGTACATACGCACATGGTCATCCGTGCTGACGCTTGCCTCGGCAATGGAAAGGTCGAGTTCCTTGTCATCATCTTCGTCCTCAAGTTCGATAGTGCCGAGAATGTCGATACCCTGGCTTTCAAGGTATTCTTCAACTTTGTCAAACTGCTCGGGCTGGAGATCCATATCTGCAAAGAAATCAAGTATCTCCTTGTATTCAAGTACGTTTTTCTTCTTCTTCGCTGCTGCGAGAAGGTCTTTCATTCGCTGGGCGAATACGGTAGACATATCTTCTGTAAGTTTCAAAACGATCTTCCTTTCTGCCGCGGACTAAATTGTCAGGGCTTTTAAGCTGTTTTCAATGTTTCTTTTTTCATCTATAAGTTTTGACATAAGCTCATCATCCTCCGTTTTACGCATAAGGGAGTCAACATGAGCGGTTTTTATTATTTTTACGGCGCTCAGAAGTGCGCTGTGCCGCTGATCGGCATTGGTGTAGGGCAGCTGTGACCACAGAACCGCCTCTGCGCGTTTTACATATTCGGGATTTTCGGGTTCAAGCAGCGTAAGCAGATCGGCCGCTGTGATCGGAGCATCTTTTTTGTGCGCTCTTTCAACTATATCAAAGAGTCTGACATACATATCATCGTCAAATTCTTCCTTGCTGAACACACCGTCAAGCCTTTGAAAAAGCAATTTGTCATTGGCGATTATATTTATAAGCGTACTTTTTGCTTCCTCGACAGCTCCCGATGCCGCTGTGTTTTTGTACTGACGTGCATATGTCCTTGAATTGTCGGACGGATCGTCTGTCATGCCCTTTATCCTGCGTATATCGCTCCTTAAAGATTCTGTCGAAACAGGAGTGCCTTTGATCGCGGTATTGATGTAGATATCAAGCTCCGATAGATTGTCCGTTTCCGAAAGGATCTCGGTAACTTTCTGCGTAAACAGTATAACACTGTCGGGGTTGTCGGGCACTAATTGCTTTTTCAGCACATTTATCCTGAACAGCATCGGATTTACAGCGGTTTTGATCAATTTGCCGAAAGCCTCTGCACCGAAGTTGTTTATATACTCGTCGGGGTCTTTGGCGTTTGGTACTTGCAGTATCTTCATATTTATACCTGCGTTCTTTAACACGGGAATAGCTTTCAATGCTGCATTTTCGCCTGCGTTATCACTGTCGAAAAGTGCTATTATATTATGCGTGAACCTCTTTATCACACCTGCGTGCTTTTCGTTAAAAGCTGTGCCGCAGGCTGCAATGGCGTTTTTGAACCCTGCCTGATAAAGCGATATAACATCCATATATCCTTCAACAAGGATAAACTCGTCGGGATGTCCCTGCCTTGCAAGATTGAGGTTGTATGGGTTGTAGCTTTTGCTGAATATCTCGGTATCGGGGGAGTTGAGGTATTTGGCCTCCTCCTTGTTTTCACTTAAACGTCTGCCGCCGAAAGCTATTACATGTCCCGATATATCTATTATCGGGAACATAACACGGTTTCGGAACCTGTCATAATATTTGCCGCTGCTGCCTTGCTTTACAAGACCGCTTTGTGCTATAAGCTCCTGCGGAAAGCCCTCTTTGAGCAAATGGTCATTCAAACTGTTCCAACTGTCGGGTGCATAGCCTATACCGAATTTTATGCGCGCGGCATTTGAAACACCGCGCATATTCAAATAATCTGTTGCGGGTTTACCAAGGTCGCTTACAAGACATTCGTAAAAAAATCTTGCCGCGGCTTTGTGCAGCTCCCAAAGTTTTTCTTTTGTTTCCTGTCTGATAAGGTCATCCTGTGAAACTATCTTGTCCGGAAGCTTGTAATTTATGCGGTTTGCAAGAAATTCAAGAGATTCTGTAAAAGAAAGACTTTCCTGCAATTCGATAAATTTAAAAACTCCGCCGCCGACACCGCAGCCGAAACAATGAAATATCTGTTTTTCGCGGTTGACGGAAAAAGATGGCGTTTTTTCACCGTGAAACGGGCATAAGCCAAAGTAATTTGTGCCTTTTTTCTTGAGTATAACATATTCGCCGATGACATCCACAATGTCATTGGCCTGACGAACATCCATAATAACATCATCAGAATATCTCATGCCGCGCCTCCCGTTTGATTTTTGTTCGGCTTCTTAAAAACCCTGTCTTTTGTAAAATTCGACAATCAGATTAAAAATCCTTTTTTTTGTTTTATATTTGCCGTATCACATTTTAAGAAAACTATATTTCACAATATATATTATACGGCAAAATTCGTCAAAATCCTTTTTTTTATTCAATACTACTTCGATACTGCTTCAATACTGCTTCGATACTGCTTCGATATATATTCGATAACTGCTTCCGGACACCGCAGTTTGTTTGCAAATATTTATATTGACCTGTCGGAAAAAAAGTGATAACCTTTAATTATGGAGGAAAAAGCAAAATGTTGATGATTTATTTTGTTGTTTTTGCCGCTGTTTTGCTGCCGGTTTATCTTTTTTGCATCGCACCGGGGAAAAATAACGATAAAATGCGGCTTTTTGAAAACAGATATATTGCTCACCGCGGTTTTTTCGACAACAAAAACGGTGTGCCCGAAAATTCGCTTTCGGCTTTTGCGCTTGCGGCAGAAAACGGCTACGGAATAGAGTTTGATATTCAGCGTACAAGCGATGGAAAACTTGTAGTTTTTCATGATGATTCCACAGGCAGGATATGCGGAGAAGATCTTTTGGTAACAAAGACCTGTTCCGAAAAACTACGCAGCCTTAAATTGCTCGGAACAGATGAAAAAATACCTTTTTTC
>JAGAHK010000230.1 GCA_017627115.1 Bacillota bacterium
ATATGCGTTTCCGAAACACCGGAAAGCTGAGACAACTTATATACGCTTATATTCTTTGATTTCCGAGTCGTGTTAAATATATCGGCAATATCCATACAAATCACCACCCATATCAATATTATATAACAAAACAACGCAAAAAATAAGCTATATAATGCGTTGTTATAACGCTTGTATTGCGTTTATATAATACTGATATTGCGCGTGATGTGTTGTGAATACCAAAAAGCTCCGGAATGATAGTTCACTCCGGAGCAACACTCATTTATTTAACCTTGAATACCAATGCTGTAGAATAGCAGCCTTGTCGGGTTCTTCGTGTTCATATACAGGTGTCACGACTTCTCCGGCGATAGTTGTCTGAAACGGTTCAAGCTCAACCTTGACAAGCCCGCGCCCCGTTATATCACTATGAAGGAAGTGCTTATCCGGTGTCTTGTTAGTCCTCGCCGAATACAGCTTATTACCGATATACAGGCATTGCTCCGTATCAGAGATAATAACACCAATTTTTACATCATCCTGCTTATATTCATACAGCTTATACATTCGTGACCAATCCTTAAATGTCGATTTTCTTGCCGCCCTTACCGTTTACAACATAGTAGATAGCACTATCTTCGGGCTTGATATATATTTCCAAAGACTTACCCGCGTTCTTTTTCTTTAATCCTTCAACAGCCTTTACGACCTTATCAAAGTCAAATTCATTTCCGGCAGCCTGTAAAACAGATGTTGTAACGATTTTTGCAGGTTTAGCGAGAGCCGATTTCTTTGCAGCCGGTTTCTTCGCAGGAGCAGTTTTCTTCGCGGCGGGTTTCTTTGTTTCTTTCTTCGGTTCCGCCTTTGCAGGAGCCTTTACCTCAGCAGAAGCGGAAGCAGCAACAGCCTTTGTTTCTGCCTGCTTTGCAGGTATAGCAGCTTTCTTCGCGGCAGGCTTACGACCGGCTTTCTTTGGCTCTGTCTTTGCAGTTGCTTTTACTTCCTCGACGGGAGCAGCCTTCACAACTTCCTTGATCTCCGGTGCTTTCGCTTCTTTTGCTTTTCTTGCCATAAGATTATCCTCCAAATCCAATATGTTGTGTTATAACTGCAAAGGCTATGCCTTATTTAGTTATTACTATCATCATATCATATTAAAACGGATTTGTAAAGAGTTTTTTTGCAAAAGTTCAGAATTAAACATCAAAGCTTATCGTGCCATATTTTACAGCTATTTCATAATCCAAAGAACTTGTTTGACCACTATCATACCGTACTTTCACAATATGACCCTCTCCGCCCGCTTTATTATCAATAGAGACGATTGTACCATTGCCATTAGTTTTATGAATAAGCTTTGCTCCAATAACACAGGTATTTGAAGTCTCTCTTTCTGATACTATCTCCGTTTCGGCATCAATAATATCATCCAAAGGATTTCTCGTAATAATACTAAACAGCTTTTGCTCTATCTGCTTTTGCGTCATATTATCACATATCTCAACATCGACCTGTGAATAATCTCTTTCTGGGAATATCTCATTAACAAATGGAGTTCGCTTATCCTTTATAGCATAGATGTGCAGTTTATTCTTAGCACGAGTCATTGCCACATAGAATAGACGTCGTTCTTCCTGATATAGCTTTTCGTTTGACGCATATTGTGAATACTTTGGCAACATACCCTCAAACACATCAATCAAATAGACCGTATCAAACTCTAACCCTTTGCTTGAATGTATCGTAGATAGTTTTATACAAACACCGTCGCTCGACCATTTCTTTATGTTCCGTTGAAGTTCTTCCAATCTATTCAAAAACAGTTTCGGATCAGGTTCAGATTCAGCAAGTATAGTGATTACTTCAACCCTGTCCTCAAACTTACCTTTGATATTCTCGGCATAGCCGAGATCAAGAAACGCTGTTATAATATCAGCAGCCTTACTATTTGCGGATTCCTTTACTACCTTGACAAACTCCTTACCTTTTCCGTAATTTCTTTCAAGCATACCGTCTTGGACCGAAATTGAATCCACTATCGTAATATGCTGCTTCATCGCTCTCTCAACTACTGCACTAACATCAGTTTTATTAAAATAGCAGCCGCATTTGTAACAAATCCGCGTAAACGATTCAGTATCATAGGGATCAAGCACAAGCATAATAAATGCTTTTATATCCTTCAAAACCGGACTGATGAAGAAGGTGCCGCTTTCCTTTATAAACCGAAAAGGTACGCCTTTCCGTATCAACATATCAGCCAGAGCTACACCACACTCATTATCTCTGTACAAAACGGCAGTATCCTCAGTACAATTTGATAATCTCTCAACAAGTGAACGATACTGTTCACTTCTGTCAGCAACATTGATACGTTCGACCTTTTCTCCGCTGCCTCTAACGGACTTAATATTCTTATTAGTTCTCTCCTTACTGTTCTTCACAAATGCCGCTGAAGCATCAACAATTTCCTTTGTTGACCGAAAATTACTATCCATAAACAGAATAAACGGATCTTTATACTGTTCATTAAATTCGGTCAGTACCGTTGGTTCAGCACCTCTGAAACCATAAATACTTTGATCTTCATCACCAACCATAAAAATATTGTTATACTTCCCAGCAAGAAGCTTAATCATTTCATGCTGAACTTTTGAAG